>JBILQA010000214.1:0-5407 GCA_044373535.1 Akkermansiaceae bacterium
CCTGCGCGGCGTGCCGCGCGAGTCCTATCAGTTATGCAGCAAGCTCGGCCGCTATTCGTTAGAGCACTTCGACTTCTCCGCGCGGCGCGTCGAGGAGTCCGTGCACGTCTCGCTGCACCGTCTCGGCACCGACCATCTCGACATCCTGCTGCTGCACGACGTTGAGTTTGTCCCGCTCGAGCAGATCTGGCACGAGACGCTGCCTGCGGCGATGAAGCTCAAGGAGCAGGGGAAGGTCCGCGCGGTCGGCTTTTCCTGCTATCCGATGAAGACCTTCAACACCATCCTCGACCACGCCGAGGTCGACTGTGTCCTGTCGTATAACCAATACACGCTGCAGAACACCCGCCTGGCCGACGAGCTGGTCCCGCGCCTGAAGGCTGCGGGCGTCGGGGTGATGAATGCCGGCCCGTTTTCCGCCCGACTCCTAACCAACGCGCCGCTGCCTGCCTGGCTCAAGGAGCCCGAGGCAGTCAAGGCGGCCGCCCGCGCCGCCGCTGCGCTCTGTGCCGAGCGCGGCGTGGACATCGCCCAGCTCGCGCTGCAGTTCTCCGTGGCCAATCCGGACATCGCCACCACCGTGGCCGGCTCCGCCAACCCGGCCAACATCCGCAAGTGGGCCGAGTGGCTCGACGCGCCGCTCGACCACGGCCTGTTAGCCGAGGTGGCCGCCCTCTTCGCCCCGGTGAAAAACATTGGCCACACCGAGGGGTTGGCTGAAAACAACTGATCACTTGTGAAAGCCATCCAATTCACCCAGCCGCGCGAGATCCGCCTCATTGAGCTACCCGAGCCGCCGCAGCCGGGGCCCGGCGAAGCGCTGGTGCGCACCCACCGGATGGGCATCTGCGGGACCGACCTTTCCGGCTTCCTCGGCAAGATGCCGTTCTTCTCCTATCCGCGGATCCCAGGCCATGAGCTTGGCCTTGAGGTCCTCGCGGTTGGACCGGGGGTTTGCAACGTCGTGGTGGGTGACAAGTGCTCGCTTGAGCCCTACGTCAACGACCCCGCCTCGCCAACCAGCGCCAAGGGATCGTCTAACTGCTGCCCCGGCGTCCAGGTGTTAGGCGTGCACATCGACGGCGGCCTGCGCGAGACGTGGATCTGCCCGGCGCGCAAGCTCCACCCCGGGAACGAGCTCAGCTATGACCAGCTTGCCCTGGTTGAGACGCTGGCCATCGGCTACCACGCGGTGCAGCGCGGCAACCCGCAGGCGGGTGAAACGGTGCTCGTCATCGGCGCGGGGCCCATTGGCCTGGCCTGCTTGGAGTTCCTTAAGCTTATGGACCTCAAGGTGGTGGTCATGGACATGGTCGAAAGCCGATTGGAATTCTGCCGCGCCAACCTCGGGATCCAACACACGATTCTCGCCGGCGCGGAGGGCGCGGCGCTCGCCGCGCTTGAAGCGCTCACCGGCGGCCAACTCGCCGACGTGATCATTGATGCAACCGGCTCGGCGCGATCGATGTCGACTTGCTTTGAGTTTGCCGCCTTCACCGGGCGGGTCGTCTACGTGGGCATCACCACCCAGGAGCTCAGCTTTGGTCACGCGCCGGTTTTCCACCGGCGCGAGATCACCCTGTTAGCTTCGCGCAACGCCCTGCCGGCCGACTTCGGCAAAATCATTGCCCTCATCGCCGAGGGGAAAATCAACACCGACGTGTGGATCACCCACCGCATCGGCTTTGATGAGGTTCCCAGCGCCTTTGAGCAGTTCACCGATCCGGCGCTTGGCGCCATCAAGGTCATCATCGAGGTGGCCTAACAACTTTTAAGCTTATGAAAACTTGTCCAAAATTCACCCTTGGGGTGGGCGATCGTTTTGCCCACCAAGCCGCCGCCCAGTTAGCTGCGTTCCAGCTGGCCGCCGCCGCGGGCGCGGAAATCATCCCGGTCTGGAACAAGTCCAACCGTGAGCACCTGATCATTGGCTCGGAGCCGTCGGGCACCCGCGCCGCGGCCGACGCGGCGGTGGCCGAGCTTGGCTGGGAGAAGCCGTACTTGTTGGATGCGGACCACATCAACCTGACCACGGTCGACCGCTTTGTCGCGCCCTGCGATTTTTTCACGCTGGATGTGGCGGACGACATTGGCGAGGCGGCGGAGCCTGCGGACGTGGCGGCTTTCATCCAACGCCACCCGGAGTTGTTGGGCACGGTGAGCATCGCCGGCATCGCCGAGCCATTTGAGCTCACCCGCGCCGACATCGAAAAGACCGCCAACCAGTTTCTCAAGGCGACCCAGAAGGCGGGCGCGATTTACCGCCACATTGTCGAGCAGAAGGGCGGGGTGGATGACTTTGTCACCGAGGTATCCATGGATGAGACCGACCGGCCGCAGACCCCGCCGGAGCTGTTGATCATCCTTGCCGCAATCGCCGACCAGGGGATTCCCATCCAGACGATTGCGCCAAAATTCACCGGCCGCTTCAACAAGGGCGTCGATTATGTTGGGGATCTCGCGAGCTTCGAGAAGGAGTTCAACGATGACCTCGCCGTGATTGCCCACGCGGTTCAGGCCTACGGGCTGCCTGCCGGCCTGAAACTCTCGGTCCACTCGGGCTCGGACAAGTTCTCAATCTACCCGGCGATCCGCCGCGCGCTGGCACGCACCGGCGCGGGCCTGCACCTCAAGACCGCCGGGACGACCTGGCTTGAGGAGGTCATTGGCCTGGCGGAAGCGGGCGGCCCGGCGCTTGATCTCGCCAAGGAAATCTACGCCCACGCGCTCGAGAAGAAGGCGGCCCTGTGCGAACCCTACGCGACAGTCATCGACATCGATGACGCCCAGCTCCCAAGCGCCGCCGAGGTGGCCGGCTGGACGGCCGACGAGTTCACCGGCGCGCTCCGCCATGACCCGTCCAATCCGCGCTACAACCCGCACTTGCGCCAGCTCATCCACGTCGGTTTCAAGGTCGCCGCGCTCATGGGCGAGACCTATCTGGATGCCCTCAAGGCCAACCGCGCGGTCGTGGCCAGGAATGTCACGGCCAATCTGTTTGAGCGGCACATGAAGCCCTTGTTCCTCTAACAAAAGTGATCGACTCCCACCACCACCTGTGGCGCTACTCTGCGCGCGACTACCCGTGGATTCCAGCCGGGAGCCGTTTGGCGCAGGACCATGGGATTGCGGAATTGGAGGCGGCCACCGGTGCGGCGGCGGTTACCGGCACGGTCGTTGTCCAGGCGCGCCAATCGCTTGAGGAAAGCGCCTGGCTCCTTGAGCTCGGCGCCCAGAGCGAGTTGATCCGCGGCATCGTCGGCTGGGTGCCGCTCGTCGATGCCAGCGTTGGCGATGACCTTGCCCGGCTTGCCGCGGAACCAAAATTCAAGGCTGTCCGCCACGTCCTGCAGGACGAGCCCGACGAATATTTCCTCCGCGATGACTTCCACCGCGGGCTGGCCCAGTTGCCAGCCCATGGCCTCGCCTACGACCTGCTCATCTATCAGCGCCAGTTGGCCCTTGGCTTGCAGCTCGCCGACCGCCACCCGGACTTGCCCCTCATCATCGACCACCTCGCCAAGCCGGAAATCCACAACGGCCGCGTCGAGGCCGCTTGGCGCGCCGGCATGGCCGCACTCGCCAAACGCCCCAACATCGTCGCCGTCAAGATCTCCGGCATGGCCACCGAGGTCACCGACCCCCACCTCGACGAGCCAACCTTGCAGGCCTACTTCGAGGCCACCCTCGAGATGTTTGGCCCGGACCGCGTGATGTTCGGTACCGACTGGCCCGTCTGCCTGCTGCGCCTCGAGTCCTATGCCGCATGGGCCGACCTCGTCCGCCGCTTTGTCGCCCCGCTTTCCACCGCCGAGCAGGCGATGATCCTCACTGCTAACTGCGAGCGCGTCTATCGTCTCTAGCAGCTTAGCTCGATCCGACCGATCCGACCGATCTGACCGATCTGACCGATCTGACCGATCCGACCGATCCGACCGATCCGACCGATCCGACCGATCCGACCGATCCGACCGATCCGACCGATCTGTGGCGGGAAAAAGGGATGGATGTTTCGGCGGCGGGGGAGCAGGCTGCAGGCATGGCGCGGCGCATTTTGTTAGTTGGTGGCAACAGTGGAATCGGGCTGGCAAGCGCCCGCTTGTTGGTGGAGCAGGGGGTGGAGGTGTTGGCGGCGGCGCGCACGCCGGGGGAGCTGGGGGAGTTGGGCATCGCAGTGCAGCCGTTTGACCCGGGCCGGCCGGTCGCGCTGGATTTGCCCGCCGCGCTGGATGGCCTGGTTTACTTTCCCGGGAGTATCACGCTTAAGCCCTTCCACCGGCTTACGCGGGACGACTTTGCGCACGATTTCGAGGTGAACTGCCTTGGGGCGGCGCTGGCGATCCAGGCGGCGCTGCCGGCCTTGAAGGCCTCGGCGAGCGCCTCGGTGGTGATGTTTTCGACCATTGCGGTAGCGCAGGGGATGGCATTCCACGCGTCGGTGGCGGCGGCCAAGGGGGCCGTCGAAGGGCTGGCGCGCTCACTGGCCGCGGAGCTGGCGCCAAAGATCCGGGTGAATGTCATTGCGCCCTCGCTCACCGACACGCCGCTCGCGGGCACCTTGCTCAACTCGGATGCCAAGCGCGAGGCGGCGGCCAAGCGCCACCCGCTCAACCAGGTCGGTTCGGCCGAGGACATCGCCAAGCTGGTGGCATTCCTGCTGGGCGAGGAATCCAAGTTCATGACCGGCCAGGTCCTGCGGCCCGACGGCGGGTTGTCCTCGGTGCGCACGTTTGGCTAGGCCGGGTGGATTGGGCGGCACGCGCGACCGGTGCCGACGAGGCTAACAACGAGCAACATGTTCGAACCCTACAATCTGCTCGCCGGATTTGTCTTTGGCACACTTGGCTTCGCCGCCTTCCGCTACGGCGCCAAGCTTGAGCTGTGGAAGCCACGCGCCATCGGCGCGGTCCTGATGATCTATCCCTACTGCGTGTCCAACACGTGGCTGCTGTGGGGGATGGGCATCGGGCTGCTCGTCGTGCTGTGGTTTCACCACGACGAGTGAGCGCTGCGGCAGCGCTTCAGAGGTCATCCAGGGCGGCCTGGCCGCGCAGCTTGGCGGCGGCGTCGTCCTTGTCGCGAGCCGGCATGGCCAGTCCTTTGGCGAGCTCGCTGCGGGCCTCGGCGGGACGCGCCATCAGTGCCAGGGTGCGGCCATATTCGATTTGATGGATCATGCGGTCGGGCCGCAGCGCGCGGGCTTTGGCGAAGTGGTCGAGCGCCTCGGAGTAGCTAGCGGCCGGGAGCCCGCCATAGATGAGCTTTGCCAGCGCGCGGGTGGCGCCGCCAACCCCGGCAAGCCCTTGGTGCCAGCGGCCAAGCATATGGTGGGCGTAGTCGCTGTTAGGGTTCAGGCTGAGCGCGGTCTCGGCATGGGTCTTGATTTTCCGCGAGGCCTCGATGGTTT
>JBILQA010000213.1:0-5407 GCA_044373535.1 Akkermansiaceae bacterium
ATCCAGGAGGGTGGGGGTGGAGCGGGAAAGATGAGTGCTCGTATATGTGCCCTGCGGCGCGGCTTTTTTCCTCGATGGGGTTGAGAATGGTCAGGCTGGTGCGACGGTTTGGAGCCGCCAAGCCAGCGCGAGAATCCTGGGGCTGGTTGGGATCAATCTTGCCTCGCAAGTTTTGCGGTGATGCCGCGTTTGCCATGCCGTTTTTGAAGAGCACAGAACTCGGGAGTGAGTTGTCGATGTCAGCCCCGCTGCGGATTTGGCAGTACCTCATGGCGCTCGCGGTGGTGGTCGGGGCGGTGGGGCTGCGCTGGGTGTTAGACCCGGGGCTGGGGATGCGCCTGACCTTGGTGCCGATGGTCATCGTGCTGCTACCGTTGGTGTTGCTGGTGCGTCCGGGGCCGTTTTTGCTGGCGGCCTTGGTTGGCTGGGTGAGCACGTGGATTATTTTGGTGGAGCCGAGGATGAGCTTGGAGAAGGGATCAGGCGAGGTGGTGGTGGCGCTGCTCACGCTGCTGGGAGTGGTGCTGGCAGTGGTGACGGCGCGGCTCTCGGCGCGGGCGATGCGGCAGCGTGAGGAATCCGTGGTGCGGCTGCAAGAGGCGGAGGCGCTGATGCGGGCAACGTTTGACAACGCGGCGGTGGGCATCGGTCATGTGGGGCTTGACGGGAGCTGGCTGAGGTTCAACGACCGGATGGGCGAGATCCTGCGCAAAAGCGATGGTGTTCCAAGTTACATGGTGGTGGTGGTGAGCGACTCAACCGAGCGCAAGCATCTCGACAGTGAGTTGAAGCTGCGCAGCGAGCAGTTTGAGACACTCATCAAGCAGGCGCCCATCGGAGTGTTCATGGTGGATGCGGACTTCCGGATTTCTCAGGTCAACCCGCGGGCAGAGGTGACTTTTGAGGGATCCGGCAGGGTCATCGGGCGGGACTTCGGAGAAGTCATGTACCAATTGTGGCCGGCGGAGCGAGCGGCGGAGGTGGTCCGGATCTTCCGCCACACGCTCGAGACCGGGGAAGCGTTTCACGTGCCAGAGTATACGGAGGTGCGCAAGGACCGCGGGGTGGCGGAATACTATGATTACCGGGTTGAGCGCCTGTGGATGTCGGATGGCCGCAACGGGGTGGTCTGTTACTTCCGGGACATCTCCAAAGAGGTTAATGCGCGCATGGCTGTCACCCAAACCCGTGAGCGGTATGGCACGTTGTTTAGCGCGATCCAACAGGGCTTTTGCCTCATTGAGGTGATTTTTGACGAGAAGGGCGTGGGGGTTGATTACCGGTTTCTGGAGGCCAACCCGGCGTTTGAGCGCCACACGGGGTTGGTCAACGCGGTCGACAAGACGATCGTGGAACTTGTTCCTAGGATTGAGAACCAATGGATTGATTTTTACGCCCAGGTCGTGCGGACCGGTGAGCCGTCGCGCTTGGTGCAAGGGTCCGCGGCGATGGGGCGGTGGTTTGAAGTTGAGGCGTTCCGGGTGGGGGAGGCTGGCCAAAGGCGCGTGGCGGTATTGTTTACGGATATTTCCGCGCGCAAGCAGGCGGAGGATGCGCTGCGTGACAGTGAGGAGCGATTGCGCATCGCCATTGAGGCGGCGGACCTGGGGGTTTGGGACTGGGACATGAAGAGCGGGCAGGTAACCCGCTCGCTGCGCCATGACCAGTTTTTTGGTTACGACGAGCTGCAGCCGGAGTGGACATTTCCCATCGCAATGCAGCACGTGGTGCCAGAGGATCGGGTGATCGCGGTGCGGGCGCACGAGGGAGCGTTGCTAAGCAATGTAGTGTCCTACCAGGTGCGGGTGCGCTGGGCGGACGGAAGCATCCACTGGGTGGCCGTGCACGGCCACTTGAGCCGCGATGAGGAGGGGAACCCTGAGCGGACCGTCGGAGTGGTGGCCGAGATCACCACGCGGATGGTTGCCGAAGAGGCGCTGCGCGAGAGCGAGCGGCGGGCGCGGGCACGCGCCGACGAGCTAGCCGCGCTGGTTGACATGGTTCCCGCGGCGGTGTTGCAGTCCCATGATCCCTATGGGCGACGCATCACGGGGAGCCGCAACGCGCACGAGCTCATGCACATGCCGGCGGAAGAGGATTTTTCACCGGGAGGCGAGCCCGGGGCTGCGGAGCGGTTTCGGATGTTCCAAAACGGTGCGGAACTGGCGCCTGAGGACCAACCGCTGCAGCGTGCGGCGCGCGGCCAGAGGATGGAAGACCAGGAGCTCGAGCTGCGCTTTGACGATGGCAGCGTGAGGTATTTGTTTGGCAATGCGGTGCCGATTTTTGACGAGCGTGGGTCGGTGCGTGGCGCGTTGGCGGCAATGATCGACATTACCGAGCGCAAGCGCGCCGAGGGCGCTTTGCTTGAGGCGGACCGGCGCAAGGACGAGTTTCTCGCCACGCTCGCCCACGAGCTGCGCAATCCATTGGCCGCCATCCGCATGGCCATCAGCGTGCTAGACAAGCTCGGCGGCGCCGGGCAGGCGGCGGCCACCACGGCCATCATTGACAGGCAGTTGTCGCAACTCGTGCGGCTCATCGATGACCTATTGGATGTGAGCCGGATCTCGCGTGGCAAGATTGGAATCCACAAGACGCGGCTGGATGCGGCCGCGCTGATCGAGCAGGTGGTCAACGATGCGCGGCCGATGGCCATTGAAGCGGGGCTGGAGTTGATCTTTGAGCGGGGTGCGGAAGAACTCTGGGTGGAGGCGGACACCGCTCGCTTCACCCAGGTGGTCAACAATCTGCTGCACAATGCCTGCAAGTTCACCGAGCCTGGCGGCAAGGTTGAGGTGAGGGTGGAGCGCGATGGGGGAGAGGTGCTGATGCGGGTTAGAGACACGGGGATAGGAATTGACCCCGAGCGGCTTGAAGAGGTTTTCGAGATGTTTAGCCAAGCTGATGAAGGGCAGCGCGCGGGCGGGCTGGGGATCGGGCTGTCGTTGGCCAAGTCGATTATGCAATTGCATGGCGGGTCGATCAGCGCGCAGAGCGCAGGAGCAGCCCGTGGGAGCGAGTTTCTGGTGCGCCTTGCGGAAGTGGAACCGCTCGATGGAGAGGGGCGGCGGCTGGATAATCCAGAGGGGGATCTCCCCGCATGCCCCGAATCCAAGCGCATCCTTGCCGCCGACGATAACAGCGATGCCCTGAGCATTCTCGCCGTGCTCTTGCGCATCAGTGGCCATCTCGTCACCACCGCGGTGGATGGCACGGAGGCACTGGAGAAAGCACGCCTGTTGCGGCCGGAAATCACCCTGCTGGATATCGGCATGCCCGGCATGAACGGCTATGAGGTTGCCCGCCAAATCCGCCGCGAAGCATGGGGGCAGGAGATGGTTTTGGTGGCCATGACCGGCTGGGGACAGGACAAGGACAAACAAATGGCCCTTGATGCTGGCTTTGACTACCATCTCACCAAGCCGGTCGCCCCGAAGGTGCTTGAGGCGCTCATCGCCATGGGTCGTCGGGCAGGCGCAGGCGCCCAACCCGCCTTGGCGTTTGACAAGTTCGCTTGAGGGTCTGATAATCCAATTGAGATTAATTCTCATTAGTCTGCTGGGGCGGATGAGAGACTCAGGCGAATGACTCCGATTTTCTACGCATTGAACATCGCAACGCTGGCAGGATGGCTGGCTGTTGGTGGTGCGAGTATGGTCGCGTGGGGGATCCAGACAAACACGCCGCTGCCAGCGCTGAGCGACGCGGCGGCGAAGGAGGATGACCTGTTGATCACCTCCCAAGCGATCGGTTCGGCGGAACCCGGCGCGGAAGCCGCTGCGGCGGCGGCTGCGCCAAGCGAGCAGGCTGAAGAGATTGCGGAGCTTTCCGAGTTGCTGAAACTCCCTGAGATGCCGAGCTTGGTGGCGCCTGAGCCACTGCCGGAGATTCCGCGTATCGCGGAGCTGCCCGCGGCGCAAGTGCCCAGCGTGCCGGAAGCCGCGCCGGATCCAACCGGGCAGGCGAAAGCGACTGTGCGGCCGGGATCAAGCAAGCCCGGGGAGGCGGGTCGCGGCACGGGCCGGGGAAACGGCACGGCAAGCGGGCCTGGATCAAGCGAGGTTGGATCTGACCGCTGGGAGGGCCTGCGCAAAGCCAGTCCGAACTATCCACTCTCCGCGCGTCGTGAGGGGCAGGAAGGCAAGGTAGTGGTGCAGTTCACGGTGGACGATCGGGGGATCGTGGTGGATGCACGGGTCCTCATCCCTTCGCCCTATGAGGCGCTCAATGAGGAAGCGCTGCAAACGGTGCGGCGTTTCCGCGCAAAGCCTGGTGTGCGCGCCACAACGAGCCAGCCAATCATTTTTCGCCTTAACTGATCTCTCATGACTGTCGCAAATATTGTTCTGGAAACCTTTGATCATGGCGGCTGGGTGATGTGGCCGGTGACGGCGACGTTTTTCCTAGCCCTCTGCGTGCTGCTGGAACGCGCGATTTGGTGGATCTCCTTGAAGCGCTCGCTGCGCCCCAGCCTTCAGGAGCAGGCGCGCGAGGCAATTGGCAGCGGCGATTTTCCGACCGCGTGGCAGCTTTGCCAGCAGGTCCCCGACCCGTTTCTGCACAACCTCGAGGAAGGGATTGCCCACGCCCACACGTCGATGCTCGCCGCGATGCACCTGCACGCCACCAAATGGATCGAGCGTGCCGAGGCGCGGATGTGGGTCTTGGGGACGATCATCACGCTCGCTCCGTTGTTGGGTTTGCTCGGCACGGTCGTCGGCCTGATGGGCTCGTTTGCCTCGCTGGGCGACGACGCGCTTGGGGTGACCAAGGTGACGGGAGGAATTGCCGAGGCCTTGATCGCCACGGCGGCCGGGCTGGCCATCGCGATTGGCTGCCTGCTGCCGTACAACTACTTTCGCAAGCGGGTGGCGACTTTCCGGGGTGCCTTTGAGCGCTGGATCAACCATGTGGAGTTGTTGGTCCAGGCGGCCAAGGCCCACGGGCAGGACCTTGATGCGTATGCCGCTGAACGCTTCCGTAAACGCTGAGACCGATGCCCGTCAAACTCCAGAGCGCCGACCGCGACCATGAGGATGATGCGCGCATTGAAGTCGTGCCGCTCATCGACATCATGTTTTTTCTTTTGGCGAGCTTCATGATGGTCAGCTTGAGCATGACGCAGATTCACCGGGTCAACCTGAAGCTGCCGGTCTCGACCTCCGCGGTGGCCGACAACAAGGTCCCACCGGTCCATTTGGCCATTGATGCACATGGAATTGCCACCTGGGATGCGGTCATCGTGACGCCAACTGAGATCACCGCGCGGCTCATCCAGATGAAGCCTGACGAGAACACCCGCGTGCTCATCGGCGCCGATAGAGACTGCCGCCACCAGCATGTGCTTGCCGTCCTCGATGCGGTGCGTGCCGCCAAGGTGGCCCAAGTGAGTTTTGAAAGCAAA
>JBILQA010000016.1:0-19393 GCA_044373535.1 Akkermansiaceae bacterium
GAGCGACTACGTCATCGACCTGCGCTTCGCCCCGGAGATTGTCGAGTTCGAGGGCTTCATCAACTACGGCAGCCCGATTCTGGCGCCCGGTGCTGACGCCTTGGGTAACCCGGTTTCGGTCGTCATCACGGAAAACCGCATCGAGATGCCCGTCTTCTCGACGCGCAAGGTCAACACCGCGCTGTCGATCTACGACGGCCATACCGTCTCGGTGGGCGGCTTGATGCGTGAAGATGTTCAAAAGGTTGAGGACAAAGTCCCGATCCTTGGCGATATCCCGATCATTGGCCGTTTGTTCCAGAGCAACGCCGAGAACCGCATCAAGAGCAACCTCATCGTCTTCGTGACGGCCCAAATCATCGATGCCACCGGGCGCCCATTGCGCGCCAGCGGCAGCCCTGACTTGCTCAGCACCGTGGCCGGCGGCGGCATTGCCCCGATTGACCAGCCAGTCATCGAGGGCGGCGTGCTCCCGGTTCGCTAGAACGATCTAACCACTCACGCGGAGGGGCCTAAAGGGTCCCTCCGCTTTTTTATGCCCGTCGCTGCTCACCCGCCCCAAGTCTGGATCGTCACCGGTGGCATCGCCTGTGGTAAATCCACCGCCGTTGGCCTGCTCCGCGGGGCCCTGCCGCAAGCGGCTTTCTTTGATGCCGATGCGGTCGTGGCGGATCTGCTGCGCGACGCCGGTGTCCTCGGGCTGCTAGCAGAGGGCTTCGGCCGCGCTATTCTGGATGCCGCCGGAGGGATCGACCGCACCACGCTGCGCGAGCGGATCCTCTCCGACCCGGCCGCCAAGCGGGCGTTGGAGGCCATCCTCCATCCGCGGGTGCGCGCCGCGTTTTCCGGTGAACTCGCGCGCTGCCAGGCGGCGGAGACCGGCTTGCTAGTGGCGGACGTGCCCCTGTATTACGAGACGGGCGGCCAATATCCGGCAGACCGGGTGGTAGTCGTGGCCGTTTCCGCGGCGAGCCAGCGCCAGCGGCTCAGGGCGCGCAGCGGATGGCCTGCAGCCGCCATTGACAGAATCTTAAGCGATCAGTGGCCGATTTTGACCAAGGTGGCCGCGGCCGAGGCGGTGTGGTGGAATGAAGGGCCCGTGGAGGTGCTCGAGCGACAGATTCACCGCAGTTGCTCGGCATGGGGCGGCGCCGGAGCGGCGTCCTAGGCCCGGCCCCTACGCGCCGCGGCGGAAAGATTGTCTTGCCACAAAGGGCTGGGAGGCTATGGATCAAGCCGTCGCTGCGGCTCACACGGAGTTGCGCGGCGCTCTTGTTGGCGGTCTTCGGGCTGCCCCTTCCCGGCGGGTTTGCCTAGAACCCTGGAAAACCGGGCCGCCGCGCCCCCTGCGAGAGGACGAGGGATTTCCCCAGCTGTGTGCTTTCCACTATCATGACCGAAGATGTTCCCCAGACGCCGCCCGAGGCGCCGGCCAATGTTCCTGATCGCCTGTCGATCAACGAGTTCCGTGACCGGCCGCTGAGCGAGCTGCACACCATGGCCGAGGCCCTGCCGATCCGTATCCCGGCCAATGTGTCCAAGAGCCAGTTGGTCTTTGAGATGCTCTCGTACATGGCCAAGGAGGGAACGCTCATTGAAGGCGAGGGGGTCATTGAGAGCGCCAAGGAGAATTTCGCCATGCTGCGCGACCCGAAGCGCAGCTTTCGGCCCTCGCCGGATGATCTTTATATCCCCGGCAACCTGTTGCGTGACCACCACCTCAAGGCCGGGCAACTCATCAAGGTGCTCGTTCGGGCCCCGCGGGACCACGACAAGTATCTCTCCGCCATGGAGATCACCGAGATCGAAGGACGCCCGGCCGCGGACTTTGAGGAGCCAAAGGATTTTGACAAGCTCACTCCGCTTTTCCCTGAGGAGCGGCTCATCCTTGAGGGTCCCGGGGCGGAAAATATCCCGGTGCGCGTCGTGGACATTGTCGCCCCTCTCGGCAAAGGCCAGCGCGGACTCATCGTGGCCCCTCCGCGCGGCGGCAAGACGATCCTCCTCAAGCAAATCGCCAAGGCCATCAAGCGCAACCACCCGGAGGTGGAGCTCATCATTCTGCTGCTCGACGAGCGGCCCGAGGAAGTCACCGACTTTGAGGAAACAGTTGGGGCGGAAGTTTACAGCTCAACCTTTGACGAGGCGCCCAAGCGCCACGCCCAAGTCGCCGACCTGGTCATCGAGCGCGCCAAGCGCCTCGTGGAGATGAAAAAGGACGTTGTCCTGCTGCTCGATAGCCTAACCCGCCTTGCCCGCGGCCACAACTCAGCCCTCCAGGGCGGCCCGATCGGCTCGGGCGGCATCAGTCCGGTGGCTTTGCAGAAGAGCCGGAAGTTTTTCGGCACCGCGCGCAATGTCGAAGAGGGCGGCAGCCTGACGATCCTCGCCACCGCGCTCATCGAGACGGAAAGCAAAATGGACGAGGTCATTTTCGAGGAATTCAAGGGCACCGGAAACATGGAGATCCGCCTCGACCGTGAGCTCGCCGAGCGCAGAATCTTCCCCGCTATCCACATCCCGCAGAGTGGCACCCGCAACGACGAACGCCTCTATCACGAGGCCGAGGTCGTCAAAGTCCTCGATATCCGCCGCCAGCTTGCCCAACTCCCGGTCGGCGACGCCATCGCACTGCTGCTCAAGAACCTGGCAAAAACCGAAACCAATGCAGAGCTTTTGCTCCGCGGGCTTCGCTAAGACTTTACCCGGCGCTGACACGCCACACCCGCTTTTGATGAACTCTTCCGGCACTCCACATCCCGATCCCGAATGCGCAGACGACGTCTGGATCGCCACCACCGAGGGCGTCACCAACTTGGTGCGCAAACTTGAGGCAAACCAAACCGCCGTCGTCGCCATCGACACCGAGGCCGACAGCCTCCACCGCTACCGCGAAAGCCTCTGCCTCATCCAGTTCACCGACGGCAAGGACCACTGCCTCGTCGATCCCCTCGGCGCCGATGACCTCTCCGCCCTCGCTGGCTTCCTGGAAAAATCCGTCGTCTGGATGCACGGCGCGGATTACGACATGACCATGCTCAAGCGCGAGTTCGGCATCCTCCCGCGCGAGGTCCCCGACACCCAGATCGGCGCTCGCCTCCTTGGCCTCCGACAGTTCGGCCTCGCCAACCTCGTCGAACACTACTTCGGCGAAACCCTCTCGAAATCCTCTCAAAAGGCCGACTGGGGCAAGCGCCCGCTCACACCCAAAATGTTGGAGTACGCGATCAACGACGTCCGCTTCCTCCTGCCGATGGGCGAGATGATCGTCGCCGAGCTCGAGGAGAAGGGCCGCCACGACTGGTTCCTGGAGAGCTGCGAGGCCGCCCGCGCCAAAGTCATCCAGCGCGACGACTCGCGCGACGAGCCGTGGCGCATCTCCGGCAGCGGCAAGCTCGACGGGCAGGGCCTCGCCATGCTCCGCGAGCTCTGGCAGTGGCGCGACTACGAGGCAAGCTGCTGGGACCGGCCGTCGTTCATGGTCGCCACTAACAGGCAGCTGCTGGAGTGGTGCGACATGTTGTTAGACGGAAAGTCCATCAAGCTTCCCGGCCACTATCGGGCGGAGCGGCGGGACCGCTTTGATGCAGCGCTCGCTGCCGGGCGTGCCTTGGCCAAGGAAGATTGGCCGGTGAAGCCGCGCGGCGTGCGCCGCCGGCGCGATCAGAACTTCGAGGAAAAATACCAGAAGTTGGCCAACCGCCGGGACACGGCTGCAAACGGCCTGGGGATCGACCCATCGATCATCGCCTCGCGGGCGGTGCTTGAGGGCATCGCCGAGGGCGAGTCCGAACCGGAAAGCGTCCTTCTGCGCTGGCAGCGCGAGGTGCTTGACCTCTAGCCGCCACGCGGCCCAGGCGGCCGCCACCATGGCGGTTTCCATCAAAGCCTCAGCAAGTTGTGCTGACGGCCGCGGGCCCGCTTGGCCGCCATTCCCGGACGGCATCCCGGTGCGGCGATTAACCGATTGAATTTTAGCCGCTTGGGAACCTCCACGGGGATCCACGAAGGGGCTCAAATAAGGCTTAATTTTTCTCCTTCGGTCTTGTCTGCACCGCTGGATTATCGGACTTTTGGGGTGCCTATGTCCGCAGCCCCGCAAGACCCTCAAGAGCCGAATACCAACGTCGCCGCAGCCCAAGCGTATGGAGCTGCCCAGATCGACAAACTCGAGGGTCTCGATGCCGTGCGCAAGCGCCCCGGCATGTACATCGGCGACCCCGACGAGCGCGGTCTGCACCACTGCGTTTTCGAGGTGCTCGACAACTCCATCGATGAGCACTTGGCCGGCTACTGCCAGAAAATCCGCGTCATTATCCACGTCGACGGCTCAGTCTCCGTCGCCGACGATGGCCGCGGAATTCCCGTCGACATGCACCCGAAGTTTGGCGTCCCCGCCATCGAGCTGGTTCTAACCAACCTGCACGCCGGCGGCAAGTTCGGCCAGGGCGCCTACAAGTACTCCGGCGGCCTCCACGGCGTCGGCGCCAAGTGCGTCAACGCCCTCTCGGACTGGTTCAAGGCCGAGGTCTTCCGCGACGGCCAAGTCTACGCGATCAGCTTTGAGCGCGGCAAGACGGTCCAGAAGTTAGAGGTCATCGGCAAGGTCGACCCCTCCCGCACCGGCACGACGATCACCTTCTTCCCCGACGCCACGATCTTTGTCGACACCATCGAGTTCAAGTTCGAGCGCCTCTCCACGCGCTTGCGCGAGCTCGCCTTCCTCAATCCGGGCCTCACCATCGAGCTCGAGGACGAGCGGCCCGAAAGCGCCCGCAAGACCTCCTTCTTCTACGCCAAGGGCATTGTCGAGTTCGTCGCCCAGTTGGGCGAGAACAAGACGCTCATCCACGAAGAGCCGGTTATCCTGCGCGGCACCCGCCCGGTTGAGGTCGACTACGACGGGAAAATCACCAAGGACGATGTCTTCTGCGATGTGGTCCTGCAGTACAACGATTCCTACAACGACCAGATCCTTTGCTTCGCCAACTCGATCCCTAACGGCGACGGCGGCACCCACCTAACCGGCTTCCGGACCGCCCTGACGCGTGCCCTCAACCAGTACGCCAAGGTCAACAAGATCCTCAAGGACAAGGACGCCAACCTGTCCGGCGACGACGCGCGCGAGGGCATCGTCTGCGTCATCTCGGTGAAAATGCCTAACCCGCGCTTCAGCGCCCAGACCAAGGACAAGCTGGTTAACACGGAAATCGAAGGGGTTGTTAGCTCCATCGTCTACGAGGGCCTCATGGTCTTCTTCGAGGAAAACCCCAACACCGCGCGCAAGATCATCGAGAAGGCCGTCAACGCCGCCCGCGCCCGCGAGGCCGCGCGCAAGGCCCGCGAGACGGTGCGCAAGTCCGCCCTGTCAGGCGGCGGGCTGCCCGGCAAACTGGCGGACTGCTCGGAGCGCGATCCGGCAAAATCCGAGCTGTATATTGTGGAAGGTGACTCGGCCGGTGGCTCGGCCAAGCAGGGCCGGGACCGGCGCACCCAGGCGATCCTGCCGCTGCGCGGCAAACTCATCAACGTGGAGAAGGCCCGCCTCCACAAGGCACTCCAAAACAAGGAAATCCAGAGCATGATCACCGCCATCGGCGCGGGCATCGGCGATGGCGACCAAGAAGGAAGCTTCAACATCGCCAAGGTCCGCTACCACAAGATCATCATCATGACCGACGCCGATGTGGACGGCTCCCACATCCGCACCTTGCTTCTCACCTTCTTCTGCCGCCAGATGACCGAGCTGGTTAAAAGTGGTTATTTGTACATCGGCCAGCCGCCGCTCTATCTGGTCACCCGCAAGAAGCGCCAAGAGTACGTCCAGGATGACGCCTCGCTTAACCGGATTCTCATCGACCTCGGCGCCGAGGAAGTCGTTCTGCGCGAAGCCAACGGCGGGCGCAGCTTTGATTCCGTCGAGCTCAAGGCCATCCTGGAAACCCTCGCCGGCCTGTCGCGCTACTCGGACAGCATCCGCGGCAACGGCGGCGACTTCGGCAACTATCTAGCAGCCGCGAAGGATGGCCACCTGCCGGTGCACATGGTCAAGATCCGCGTCGGCAACGAGGAGTCCATCGACTATTTCACCAGCGATCAGGAGCTGCGCGAATTCGCCGACGCCAACCCCGACCTGCGCCTGTTTGGCACCATCCATGTCGATGGCCCCGCGGAAATCCCCGACGCCGCTCCGGCAGCCGCCGTCATCAGCCGGCGCGCCGTGCTTTACGAGCTCCACGAGACCCACGCGGTTTCCAAGCTCATGGAGCGCCTTGCCGAGCGCGGCATCCGCACCGACGAGTTCTTCTCCCCGGACAAGCCAATCTACGAGTTCGCCGAGGGCGAGGGCGCCAAGGAGGAAGTCATCCCGCTCTTCTCCGTCCCGGAAATCTTCACCCGCGTGCTCGAAATCGGCCGCCGCGGCGTGGCCATCAAGCGCTTCAAGGGCCTTGGCGAAATGAACGCCAAGGAGCTCTACACCACCACCATGGATCCCGAGACCCGCCAGCTCCTGCGCGTCCGCCTCGATGACGACAACGCCCTGGAGGCCGACAAAATGTTGGACACCCTGATGGGCGACGTCGTCGAGCCGCGCAAGCGCTTCATCGAGGACAACGCGCTGAACGTCCGCAACCTCGACGTCTAACCGGCAGCCGCGGCCAACCTAACTTCCATCTCTACCCGGCCTGCCCGCCCCGCGCGCCACGCCAACCGCCAAGACCCATTTTCCATGCTCGACGAAATCAAGCCCATCAACGTCGCCGACGAACTCTCCAAGTCGTTCCTGGACTACTCCATGTCCGTCATCGTGTCGCGCGCGCTGCCCGACGCGCGTGACGGCCTGAAGCCGTCACAACGGCGGATCCTATTCGCCATGAACGACCTGGGTCTCGCGCCCAACAAGGCTCACCGGAAATGCGCCAAGATCTGCGGTGACACGTCGGGCAACTACCACCCGCACGGCGAAGGGGTGATCTATCCGACGCTCGTCAACATGGCCCAGGACTGGTCGATGCGTGAGCCACTCGTCGATGGCCAAGGCAACTTCGGCTCCTGCGAAGGTGACCCACCGGCCGCCATGCGATACACCGAGGCGCGCCTCACCCACCTCGGCATGCTTATGCTCGAGGACATCGAGAAGCGCACGGTGGACTTCGTCCCCAACTACGACGAGACGCGCACCGAGCCGACAGTTTTCCCTGCCGCCTTCCCTAACTTGTTGGTCAATGGCGGCACCGGCATCGCCGTGGGCATGGCCACGACGATCCCGCCGCACAACCTCGGCGAGGTCGTCGACGCGATCTGCGCCCAGGTCGACAACCCGGAGATCACCATCGAGGAGCTCATGAAAATCGTCAAAGGGCCGGACTTCCCGGTTTCCTGCGAGATCCGCGGCATCCGCGGCATCGAGTCCTATCTGCGCACCGGCCGCGGCTCAATCCGCATGCGCGGCCGCGTCGAAATCGACGAGCAACCTAACGGCAAGTCCATCATCACCATCCGCGAGGTTCCCTACGGCGTCAATCGCGCCACCCTCCAAGTGCGCATCGCCGAGTTGGTCAACCAGAAGCTGTTGCTTGGCATCAGCGGCATGCGCGACCTTTCCGACGAGAACACCCGCATTGAGATTGAGCTCAAGCGCGACGCACGCCCGCAGGTCGTCGTCAACCAGCTCTTCAAGCTCACCTCGATGGAGACCTCGTTCTCCGCGAACATGCTGGCGATCCACCAGCGCCGGCCGAAGATGCTCTCCCTCAAGGACGCTCTCGACTGCTACATTGAGCACCGCCGCCAGGTTGTCATCCGCCGCACCCGCTTCCTGTTGGAGAAGGCCGAGGACCGCGCCGAGAACCTCGAGGCTTTCCTGTTAGCCCTGGGCCATCTCGATGACTTCATCGACATGATCCGCAGTTCCAAGAACCGCGACGAAGCCCGCGCCAAGCTCAAGGACTACACCTTTGCCGTGGAAGCCGCGCAGGCGCTTGGCGTGCTCATCCGCAGCCAGCCAAGCGTCCAGGGCGAGCGCTACGTCTTCACCGACCGCCAGGTCAACTCGATCCTGGAGCTGCGCCTCTATCAGCTAACCGCCCTGGAGCGCGACAAGATCAAGGCCGACTACGACGGCGTGATCGCCGAAATCACCGACTACATCGACATTCTGGCCCGTGAGTCCCGCGTGCTCTCCATCATCAAGGACGAGCTGCAGGCAGTGAAGGCCAAGTACGGCACCCCGCGCAAGTGCGAGATTCTTCCCGATGCGGGCGAAATTGCCATTGAGGATCTCATCGCCAACGAGGGGGTGATCGTAACCCTCACGCACCGTGGCTACATCAAGCGCACGCTTGCCAGCGAGTACCGGGTCCAGGCCCGTGGCGGCAAGGGCGTGCGCGGCATGGAAACCCGCACCGCCGCCGGACGCGTCGAGGAGGAAATCGATTTCGTTGAGCACCTCTTCGCCGCCCAGGCGCACGACTATCTGATGTTCTTCACTAACACCGGCCGCGTTTATGTGGAGCGCGTCTATGAGTTGCCCGAGGGTGCCCGCTCGGCCAAGGGCCGCAGCATCCGCAACGTGCTCAACCTGCAAGCCGAAGAAAAAGTCGCAGCCACCCTGCGGGTGGAGCGCCGGCTCGATGAGGATGGCAACGACGTGACCTTTGGTGAGGACGCCGGTTTTGTCTTCTTCGCCACCAAGAACGGCCGGATCAAGAAAACCGGCCTCAATGACTTCCGCAATTACCGCAAGGACGGCATCATCGCCATCCGCTTGGAGGATGACAACCAGCTCATCGGCGTCCGCCTAACTGGTGGATCCGACGAGATCGTCCTGGTCACCCGCAAGGGCATGAGCCTGCGCTTCCACGAGGAGCAGGCCCGTCCGTTGGGCCGGGCCACCGCCGGCATGCGCGGGATTCGCCCGGGTGACGGTGACGAGGTTGTTGGCCTTGCCTTGGTCACGCCCGACATGAAGTTGCTGGTTGCCTCGGAGAAGGGCATCGGCAAACGCACCGACTTTGCCGAGTACCGCGCCCAAACGCGCGGCGGCAAGGGGATCATCACCATGAAGTGCAGCGAGAAGACTGGACCGGTCATCGGCGCGGTCGCCGTGAGCGAGGCTGACGAACTCATGCTCATGACCTCCGGCAGCCAGAGCGTGCGCATCCGCGTCTCCGAGATCCGTGAGACCGGCCGCAATGCCCAAGGCGTTAAGCTCGTCTCCCTCAAAGAGGGCGAAACCCTCACCGAGATGGCTCTCGTCATCCCCGATGACGACATCGTCGACAGGGTGATCGATGACCTCGATGCCAATGAGGCCGTGGCTATCATCTCCCTTGAAGACATCGACAGTGACGAAGACGACGGCGGCGAAGAGGAATGACCACCCGGCGAGGGCTGGCGACGTTCCCGTCGTCAGCCACTAACTTTTCCCTCGTCCGGTTAGGGATTCCCCTAGAGTGCGAGGAAATTCCCCAGCAGCTTCTTGCCACCCTCGGTGAGGATCGACTCGGGGTGGAATTGCACGCCGTGGACCGGATGCTGTTTGTGGCGCAGGCCCATGATTTCCCCCTCCTCGGTCCAGGCGGTGATCTCGAGGCTGTCGGGAAGCGTCTCGCGCTTCACGATGAGTGAGTGGTAGCGCGTCGCGGTGAACGGGCTCGGCAGTCCGGCGAACACGCTCTGGCCCAAGTGCAGGATCGGCGAGGTCTTGCCGTGCATCAGCCGGTCGGCCCTAACCACTTCTCCGCCGTAGACTTGGCCGATGCTCTGGTGGCCCAGGCAGACGCCCAGGATCGGGATGCTCGCCCCCAGTTGCTTGATGACCTCACAGCTGATCCCCGCTTCCGTCGGGGTGCACGGGCCGGGCGAAATACAAATCCGCTCGGGGGCCAGCGCGCGCACCTGGGTGACTGTGAGGGCATCGTTGCGCACCACCTTGATGTCCGCGCCGAGCTCGCCAAAATACTGCACGAGGTTGTACGTGAATGAATCGTAGTTATCGATGACGAGCAGCATGGCAATTCAGATAAATCAGTGGGAGGCCGCCCCGAGGGTCTTGGCCAGGGCAACCGCGCGCAGCATGCCGGTGGCCTTGTTGACCGTTTCGTTGTACTCGTAGGTCGCGTCAGAATCGGCCACCACGCCGGCGCCCGCCTGCACGTAAACTTTCCCGTCCTTGACCAGACAGGTGCGCAGCGTGATGCACGAGTCGTGGTTGCCGTCCCAGCCGAAGTAGCCGACCGCGCCCGCGTAGGCGCAGCGCTTGTGCTTCTCCAACTCATTGATGACCTGCATGGCCCGGATCTTCGGCGCGCCGCTGACCGTGCCCGCCGGGAACGTCGCGCGCAGTACGTCATACGCGCTGTGGCCGGCCTCAAGCTCTCCGCTCACATTCGAGACAATGTGCATCACGTGGCTGTAGCGCTCCACGATCATGAAGTCGTCCACGCTAACCGATCCGTGACGGGCGATGCGCCCAACGTCATTGCGCGCCAAATCAACTAACATCAGGTGCTCCGCCCGCTCCTTGGCGTCGCCTAACAGGTCCGCCGCCAGCGCGTCGTCTTCGGCTGGGGTCTTGCCGCGCCAGCGGGTGCCGGCGATCGGGCGGATGTCGATGCGCCCGGCGATGGACTTCACGTGCACCTCGGGTGAGCTGCCGACCAGGGAAAATCCCTCCAGCTCAAGGATGAACATGTAAGGAGAGGGATTCACGTGGCGCAGCGCCCGGTACAGGTCCGTCGGCGAGCCGGGGTAGTCGGTCTCGAAGCGCTGGCTTGGCACCACTTGGAAGATGTCCCCGGCGCCGATGTATTCTTGGGCCCGGTGGACCATTGCCTCGTACTCCGCCTGGGTCGTGTTGCTCGCGTGCGGCGGCACCTTGAGCTCGGCCAACCCGTTGAGCGCCGGCACATGCAGCGGCCGGTTGAGCATCTCTAACATCGCCGCCACCTGCCCACAGGCCTCGCCATAGGCCTCGCGCGCATCGCTGTGGTCATCCAGAAAAGCGTTGGCCACCACCAGCAGGCGCCGCAGCTTGTGGTCAAACATTAACAGCGTGTCCGCGATGAGGAACACCGCGTCGGGAAGACCAAGGGGGTCCTCCGGCGCCGCGCCCAGCGATGGCTCAAACTGGCGCACCGCGTCATAGGAAAGGTAGCCGACCGCCCCGCCGTAGAACGGCGGCGCCGCCCCATGCGGCACCGGCTTGTACTGTGCCATAAGCGCTTCGAGCTCGGCGAGCACGTCGCCCTCCGCATGGATCTCCTCGCGCGTCGAGCCGCGTGTGATGGTGATGTTTTGGCCCCGCGCGCTGAAGACCGCCCGCGGACGGCTCCCGACAATCGACCAGCGGCCGCTCGCGTCCGTGCTCTCCGCGCTCTCTAGCAGGAAGCTGTGCTTGCCGTCGCGGATTTTCAGGTAGGCCGACAGCGGGGTCTCGAAATCCGCCGCCAGCTGGGCGTACACGGGCACCACATTGCCGTGCCCCGCCAGCTCGCGGAACTCTGCCAGACTTGGTTTGACCGGGATCTCGTTCACGTCGCGCTGAGATTGGCTTCACAAGAGCGTTGTGCAAGCCGCGTTTTTTACCCACGCTGCGGCCGTGCCCGGCTTTTTCCGCCGTCTTGCCGGGCCATGGAACTTTTCGTGCGCCTGCGTCTATGTCTAACGATGTCCTTTCCCGCGCGACCGACGAGCTTGATTTGGCCATTGCGGCCAAGGACCCGAGCGCCCTGGTGCAGGTCGCCTCGACCCTCCACTATGCGGACTTGGCGGGCCATTACGCCGACCTCGACGACGAGGAGCGCGACTTTTTCCTCAAAACCATAGGGCCCAAGATGGCCACCGATGTTATCGGCGAGCTTCCGGGCACCCTTGTTGAGGACGCCCTCAACCATTTTCACCCCTCCGAGCTGCGCGTCATCTTCAAGAACCTCAGCGACGACGACCGCGTCGACATCCTCCAAGGGGTCGGCACCGAGGCGCGCCAGCGGTATTTTGCGCTCCTTGGCCCGGACGACCAAAAAATCACCCGCAGCCTGCTGCGCTACGACGAGGACAGCGCCGGCGGGCGCATGACGACCCACATCGGGCGCATCACCGCGGACATGACCGTGAGCGATGCCGTCGATGCGCTGCGCGCCGACGAGGAAAACACCGAGACCCTCGCGCGCATCTTCGTAATCGACAACGAGGGTCGGCTGTTAGGCAAGATCCGCCTGCGCGACCTGGCCTTTTACGCGCGCTCGACGCCGGTGCGCGACATCATGCAGCCGGTGGAAAATACCGTGTTGGCAACGGTTGACCAGGAAGAGGCCGCCCACCGCTTGTCGAAATATGACATGGTGGTGCTGCCGGTGGTGGACGAGTTTGACCACCTGCTGGGCGTGCTGACCTACGACGACGCGCTGGAGATTCTCGAAGAGGAATCCACCGAGGACCTTGAAAAGCTCGCCGGTATTGCCTTTGAGCAGTCCGAGGCGACCTACCTGAACACCTCGATCATTAACCATTTTCGCCGGCGCTCGTTCTGGCTCATTGGGCTGGCATTCCTCTCGATCGGCTCGGGCTACGTGATGTTTCGTTTTGCCTCGGTGTTGGAGAGTGCCTTCCTGCTGGCGCTGTTCCTGCCAATGGTGGTTGCCGCGGGCGGCAACTCGGGCGGCCAGGCGGCCACCATGGTCATCCGCGCAATGACCCTCGGCGAGGTTGGCACCGGCCAGGCACTGCGCATCGCCTGGCGCGAGCTGCGCGTCGGCGCGCTCTTGGGCGGGGCGCTCGGACTGGCGATGGGCGCGTTCATCTTGTTTGTCCTGCCGCTGCTCACGCCGGCGGGGGACGGAATCACCTATCCCTTGTTAGCCGCGGCGGTTGGCTTGGCGCTCACCGCGCAGGTGACCTCGAGCACGATGTTGGGCTGTTTGTTGCCGCTCGCGGCGCGGGTGGCGCGGCTGGACCCGGCGGTGGTCTCCTCGCCGTCGCTGGCCTCGATCGTCGATGTCACCGGAATGATCCTGTATTTCAACGTCGCGCGCTTGATCCTGGGGCTTTGACGTTCTTGACAAGTGGCCGGTGGTTGACTGGTTTGCGGCATGCACCATTTCCACTACCGCGACGGCTCGCTCTTCTGTGAGGATGTAGACCTTGGCGAGTTGGCGGCCGCCCACGGCACGCCGCTGTACGTTTACTCCGGCTCGACCGTGTTGGACCACTACCGGCGGCTTGACCAGGCGCTGGCGCCCATCGACCACGAGATCGAGTACGCGGTGAAGGCCAACTCCAACCTGGCGGTGTTGCGCTTGTTAGCCGAGGAGGGCAGCGGATTTGACATTGTCAGCGGCGGCGAGCTGTTCCGCGTCATCCAGGCCGGTGGCGACCCGGGGAAATGCACATTCGCCGGCGTGGGCAAGACGCGCGACGAGATCGTCTACGCCCTCCAACAGGGAATCTACTCGTTCAACGTCGAGAGCGAGGAGGAGCTGCGCTACCTCAACGCGGTGGCCGCCGAGCTCGGCATGGTCGCCCCGGCAGCCGTGCGCGTGAACCCCAACGTGGATGCCAAGACCCACAAGTACATTTCCACCGGCAAGTCGGAGAACAAGTTCGGCATCGACTTCGACCGCATCGAAGGCGTCTACGAGCGCGCCGCGGCGGAGCTGCCCAACATCCGGCTGCGCGGCCTGCAGATGCACATCGGGTCGCAGCTGACATCCGTTAGCCCGTTCATCGAGGCGGTCGAGAAGGTCAAGCCAATGGCGCTGCGCCTCAAGGACAAGTACGGCATCGAGTTCTGGTCGCTGGGCGGCGGCATTGGCATTGTCTATGAGTTTGCGCTGCGCTCGGGAGCCGACGCGTGGTGGTCGGCTCAGGGTGCGGAGGAAACCCCGCTAACCGTGGCGCAGTATGCCGCCGAGATCGTCCCGCGGCTGCGCGGCATCGGCCTGAAGATTCTCCTCGAGCCGGGCCGCTTCATTGTCGGCAACGCCGGCGTGCTGCTCACCCGCTGCCTCTACGAGAAGAAGGGCAACGCCAAGACCTTCAAGGTTGTCGACGCCGGCATGAACGACCTGATCCGCCCCGCTCTGTATGAGGGCCACCACGAGATCGTGCCGCTGCGCGAGCCCGCCGCCGATGCCGCCTGGCGCACGCTCGATGTCGTCGGGCCGGTGTGCGAGTCGGGCGATTTCTTCTGCCAGGACCGCGAGCTGCCTGACTTCCAGCCCGGCGAGACGATCGCGCTGATGAGCGCAGGCGCCTATGGCTTTGTCATGTCGTCGAACTACAATTCGCGGCCGCTGCTTGCCGAGGTGCTCGTCGAGGGTGACAAGGCGCGCGTCGTGCGCCAGCGCCAGACCTATCAGGACCTGATCGCCGGCGAGGGGTGAGCCTGCCTGTTAGCCCTCGCGGGTCAGCTCGCAGGCGTGGGCGGCGAAGCCCGCGCCAAAGGACGTCAGCCAGAGGCGGCTGTCGGGCGCGCCGGCGGCCAGGCGCCGCTCCAGGGCGATGAGCACCGAGGGGCTGCTGCAGTTGCCATAGTCGTGGAGCACCGCGCGGGTCTCGCTGAGCTCGAAGGGCAGCACCGCTTCAAGAGCAAGGATGACCTCGCGCCCGCCGGAATGGGCAATAACCTGGTCGGGCTCGCCGCGGCGCCGCGCAAAAAGCTCGGCGACGGCCTCGGCTGCCAGCCCGGGGACGCTGCGGTGCAGCTGGTTGCGCAGCTTGCCGGCGGCATTCACGAAGCGGATTTTCTCGCGGTGGGCCGGTTGGTGGACCGTGGTGAAGTCGCCCGCGCGCCACTGGCCGGGCATGCCGCTGGCGCTCCAGATCGACGCGCTTGCCGCGTCACCAAAGAGACACAGCGAGATGAGCACTCCGGGGTCGTCGTCGGCAAAGAACGCCGCAGAGCAGATCTCCACGGCCACCACCGCCACCTTGGCGGCCGGGTTGGCTGCCAGATAACCCTGCGCCGAGCGCAGCGCGGGAAGCGCCGCACCGCAGCCAAGCCCAACAAGATCCTGGAGGTAGGCGTCGGGCCGCAGCCCTAACTGTTCTGCCACGTGGCTGGTCACCCCGGGGCACAGGTAGCCGGTGCAGGTGCACACGATGAGCGCGTCAAGATCGCCCGCGGCAAGCCCGGCCTGCGCGAGGGCCTTGGCCAGCGCGCTGCGGGCCAAGGCGGGTGCCTCGGCCTCGAACATCCCGTTGAGCTCTCCCGCGTCGCGCTGGAAAACCTCCGCCACGTCCGCCAGCGGGAAGAACCTCTGCCCGATGCCCGAATCCCCGGTGAGCACCCGGCCGAGCAGGTCGAGCGAGCGCGGCCGCAGCTTCGCGGCGAGCGCCGGCTCGCGCAGGGCGTTCCAACAATCATTCTGGGTGTGCGGGTAGGCGGGCACCGCGTGGGCAAGGGCGTCGAGGTACATGAAATAGTTAGCTTTTGCTAGCGCACCAGGCCCATGAGGGTTTGGAACGGCAGCAGGCCGCTGCGCGCGGCGAGGCCAAGAACCCTGCGCCCGGCGCTGGCGATGAGGAACGGGTGCATCAGGCCTGCGGCCGCAAGCCGGCGGCGGAAGCGCCGGCGCAGCCCAAGACGGATTGCCTCAAGGCACTCGTCCCAGGACTGATGGTCCTCGGCATACGCGACGAGGGGACCAAGGGCGGTGTCGGCGGACTCGAAGGCCATGCTCATGCCATTGCCCGTGAATGGCGGAATCATCGACTGCGCATCCCCGATAGCCGCCAGCCCGGGCAGGGCAGCTTGGCGCCCGAGGGCAAAGCCCGACACCGCGGAAAACGAGCTCTCGTCGCGCCCGAGTTGGGCGAGGTTCTCGGCGAGCTGCCAGAGTTTGCCGTGGCGCAGGTAGGCTGTTAGCAGGTCGCTGCCCGTGCCCTTCACCTCGCGGTTGACGCGGAAAAGCCCGCAGACATTGACCCGGTTGTCCTCCACCCCGGCGAGGCCAACATAACCGCCGTGGCCAAGATGCATCTCGAGATCCGCCCCCATCGGCACGTCATAAAAGTGGCACTTCAGGCCAAGCCAGCCGCCGCGCCGCGGCCGTCGGCCAGCCGCCCACACGCGCCCTTGGCCGGCCAGCGGCTTCTCGCGGGCGCCGAGGATGACGCTGCCGCCGAGGGTTTCAAGCCTGCGCACGAGCCGCTCGTCGAGCCGCCAGCGTGAGATCCCGCGGGCCGGTTCGGCGAGCGAGTCGCGGCGCATCCAGTGGCCGCCCTCGTGCCACGCGACGCTGTGGTGGAGCCGCGCGTCTGCCAGGTCGGCAGCCACGCCCAGGCGCTCGAGGGTCTCCTGGCTAACACCTGAGATGAACTCGCCGCAAACCCGGTGGCGTGGATAAGCCCCGGCCTCGTGGACCACGACGGGAACCCCGGCGTGGCGCAGGCCGATGGCCAGCGAGAGGCCCGCCAAGCCGCCGCCTGAGATGGTGATGCTGCGCTTCAGATGCGGCAAGCTACCACCCTTTGCGCTCCGCGCCATATGCAAGTCTCTGAAACTTTCCACCTTCCAGCGTCCAGCCCGAGCCGCCCGGGGAGCTCGCCGGCGACAAAGCCCGCGCGGATGCTTACCCGCATGTCGTGGCGCGTCACCCGGTTGACCAGCGGCGCGAGCGGCAGCGACAGCGCGCGGGCCACCACGCCGCGCCGCGGCTCGCTGAAAACAAGGACCTCAAATGGATCCAACAGCCGCCCCAGCCGCCCCAGCGCGTCATCGTCAAAGTGGTGCAGGAACAGGTTGGCGACTAACACCCCGGCGCTCGGGCCCGGGCGCAGCCTGCCTAACTGTTCAAAGACATCCCCCTGGTGCCAGGCGATCGCGGCGGGCAGGCCGGCCGGGCGCGCTACCAGGTCGATGGCCGCGGCGCGCGCCGCGGGGAACTGGCGGGCGAGGCGGGCGATGAGCGTGCCTGAGCCTGCGCCGATCTCAAGAATCCGCGCCGCGGCCGCGGCGGGTGCCAGCGCGACCTGGCGGGCGATCCAGCGCTCGTTGCCCATGAGCGCGTTGATCATCGCCAGATCGCGCCGCGAGCGCACCGCGGCGGGATCCTCGGCGGGGAGGTCATCAAGGATTTCCGGCTCCACAAGGCGGCGCATGGCCAGGACGATACGGTGCGGGCGGCGCGGCGCAACTGCGGGGTTTTGTCGGCCGCGGCGGGTTTTGCCGTGCATTTGCCCGACGCGCGTCAATGCTGCGGGGGTGATTGACAAGGCGTTCATCCTCGGTGCCGGGTTGGGAACCCGCCTGCGTCCCCTAACCGACCTGCTGCCCAAGCCGCTCCTCCCGGTCTTCCACCGCCCGCTGGTTAGCTTTGCCCTCGACCAATGCCTGGGCGCGGGGATCCGCTCGTTTGCCGTCAACGTCCACCATCTGGCGCATGCGTGGCGCGAGGCGTTCCCGTTGCTCATCGATGGCCAGCCGTCCTATCAGGGCGCGCCGCTGCGCCTGTTCCACGAGCCGGTTCTCCTGGAGACCGGCGGCGGCCTGAAGAACATCGCCGAGTGGATTGGCCGCGACGCGCTGCTCATCTACAACGCCGACATCCTAACAACCATTGATGTCGCCGCGCTCATGCGCCACCACAGCGCCGCGGGCAACGTGGCGACCCTGGCGTTGCGCAGCGCGGGGCCCGCGGCGCATGTCGCCTTTGATCCGGCCAGCGGCAAGGTTGGCGACATCCGCGGGCAGCTAACAGG
Source organism: Akkermansiaceae bacterium (assembly GCA_044373535.1). Classification (GTDB taxonomy): domain Bacteria; phylum Verrucomicrobiota; class Verrucomicrobiia; order Verrucomicrobiales; family Akkermansiaceae; genus JBILQA01. Next base: position 17,704 of record JBILQA010000016.1, read on the forward strand.
AATGGCGGGCGGCCATCAGTTCACCGGGGTTTATTGTGTCAATGCGGAGATTCTGGAGCTCATTCCGGCGGCGGAGAAAATCTCGATCATTCCGGCGTTCCTGGAACTCGCCGCGCGCGGCCAGCTTGGCGGCATCGTGCTTGATGACGGGCTCTGGGAAGATATCGGCACGCCCGAGGCGTATTTTGCCATCCACCAGCGCGCCGACCTCGGGCCGCGGATCCATCCGCTCGCCCAGGTCGATCCACTTGCCGTGGTTGACGAATTTTCCGTCATCGGCGCCCACGCCGTGGTGGGACCTGGCGCACGCGTCGAACGCTCGATCCTCTGGCCCGGCACCCATGTCGGCGCCGGCTGCCGCGTCGCCGACGAGGTCGTCACGGCCTGAACCTTGCGTTCCGCACGAACGCATCTAAACATGTTAGGATCATGATGAACATTCACGGAGCCAACTCACACCTGTTAGTCAGCGATGTGGTCGAGCTGGCGGTCACCGAGGAAGGCGGACATATGGCGCCTGTTAGCTTTCAACTTGCCGACGGGCGGAAGGTCTCGCCCTACGCGCTGGCGCCGTGGTTGCCGAGCGAGGTTGACGCGGCCACGCCGGTGTTGCTGCGCGAGCTGCGCGGGGATTTTTTTTGTTTTCCGTTTGGCCCGCAGGCTGAGGGTCCGCCGCATGGCGAGACGGCCAACGCGAGCTGGGAGCTGCTGGAGCGCTCGGCCGCGGCGCTGGTCCTCGGGCTTGACGCGCGCGACACCGGCGCGCGGGTGGTCAAGACCTTGTCGCTGCGTGCGGGGGAGACGGCCGTCTACATCGAGCACAAGATCTCCGGCGCCGAGGGGCGTTTCAACTATGGCACCCACCCGATCTTGGATTTCTCCGGTGTGGCGGAGCGCGAGGCGCGGATTTCGACGAGCCCGATCGCGTGGGGATCGGTCTACCCGGGGGTTTTTTCCGATCCGCACGACGGGGCGTTTGGTGCGCTGCTGCCGGGCGCGGAGTTTGAGACTCTCGAGGCGGTGCCTCTGGCCAGCGGCGGGGCGACGGACGTTTCCCGCTATCCGGCGCGCGCCGGGAGCGATGACCTGGTGATGGTGGCCAACGATCCCGCGCACGGGCCCTTCGCCTGGACCGCCGCGCTGGTGGACGGCTATGTGTGGTTTTGCCTGAAGAACCCGCGGGACTTTCCCGCCACCCTCCTGTGGCTTTCCAACGGTGGCCGCTTGGCCGCGCCGTGGAATGGCCGCCACCGCTGCCGGCTCGGCCTAGAGGAGGTTTGTTCCCACTTCTCCGACGGGGTCGAAACCTCGCGGCGAGACCTGCTCGCTGCCCGCGGGCTTGCCACAAGCCGCCAGTTCACCCCGGATGAGACCGTCAGGCTTGCTGTGGTTCAGGCGGTTGCCGCGGTCCCCGGCGGTTTTGGGCGGGTCGTGGCGATCACCGCTGGAGCAGCCGGGGTGAGCGTGGAAGGGGAGTTTGGCGCCACCGTCGAGGTGCCCCTCGACTGGCAATTCGTCCTTTGACGGCATGGCGAATTGTCCGCCGCGGCGAAAATCCCGGCTTGCCTCCGGCGCGGGCGAAAACCATCGTTTGGCGGTTAAACCACAAATTACCACCCCTTCCCACATTTTCCCCTAATCCGATGACTCCGCCGCGCACGACCCAGGACCTAAGCACAACGGCCGCCAA
>JBILQA010000017.1:0-19380 GCA_044373535.1 Akkermansiaceae bacterium
CCGCGTCGCTGGCGCGCGCCGGCGCGGCGAGGTTCTGACGCTTGTAGCTTGCGCCAACCAGAGCGTCGATCTGGGCGGCCGCCTTGGCCACCACAGTGGCGGGCTCCGCCGGGGCTGCGCCGGCCATTGGCGCGACTGCGACGACCATCAAGAGGGCAAGGCAATGCCTCATGGGGCGGCGCAGGTGGAGTTTCATGCCTAAGCTAGGACTACCTAACTAGGAGGAAGATTCTTTCGCGTCAACTCAAGCGTTCCGCCGCGATTGATGGGTGGTGGGCGGTTCAGCGGTACTTGACCTTGCCCCTGCCCTGGGTGTTGCCCTTGCTGTTGGGCCCGGCGCTGCGCCCTTGCTTGAGCGCCTCGATTTGGTCGCGCAGGTGGGCGGCGCGCTCGAACTCGAGCTTGCCGGCGGCCTCGCGCATCTCGCCCTCGAGCTCGGCGATGACGCGCACCTGGTCATAGCCCGCCTCGTCCTCGGCAAGCAGGCCCGCGGAGAAGCGCTCGGCCTCGCGGGTTTGCTCGCTGTGCTCGTGGAGGCTTTTCTGCACCGCGCGCACCACGCTCTTCGGGGTGATGCCATTGGCCTCGTTGTGGGCGATCTGGCGCGCGCGGCGGTACTCGGTGACGTTGATGAGCTTCTGGATCGAATCGGTCACCACGTCGCAGAACAGTACACACTCGCCATTGAGGTGGCGCGCCGCGCGCCCGGCACTCTGGATAAGGCTCGTCTCGTTGCGCAAAAACCCCTCCTTGTCCGCGTCCAAGATGCACACCAGAGAGACCTCCGGCAAATCCAGCCCCTCACGCAGCAGGTTGATCCCCACAAGGATATCGAACTCGCCGCGGCGCAGCTCGCGCAGGATCTCGACGCGCTCAACCGCGTCAACGTCCGCGTGGATATAGCGCACCTTGAGGCCAACGCCGTTCAGGTAGCCTGTCAGGTCCTCGGCGGTCTTCTTCGTTAGGGTGATGACCAGCACGCGCTGGCCGATCTCAACGCGCTGGCGGCAGCGCTCGATGGTCTCGTCGATCTGGCCATTGAGCGGCAGCAGAGTTAGAACCGGATCCAACAGCCCGGTGGGCCGGATGATCTGCTCGACGACGAGCGGGGTGCCGCGCTTGGTCGGATCGAAGTCGTCCACGCTCTGGGCTGAGCCGCTGGGAATGACGTTGAGCTCACTCAGGCGCAGCGGCGGCATGCCCGCCGGGCGGGCGGCTTTGACATCGATGTAGCCCTTCACGTCGGGGCGCGAGTTGGCTACCTCGAAAACTCCGGGCGTGGCACTCACGTAGAGCCGCTGGCCGGTTAGCTCCATGAACTCCGGAAACTTCAGCGGCCGGTTGTCCAGCGCGCTGGGCAGGCGGAACCCGTGGTCCACCAACACTGTCTTGCGGCTGCGGTCGCCCTCGTACATCCCGCCGATCTGCGGAATCGACGCGTGGCTCTCGTCGATCATTAGCAGAAAGTCCTTCGGGAAAAAGTCCAACAGCGTGTACGGCCGCGCGCCGGGTGGCCGCCCGGTGAGGTGGCGCGAGTAGTTCTCGATCCCTTGGCAGAAGCCCATTTCGCGCATCATCTCGATGTCGTAGTCGGTGCGCATGCGCAGCCGCTGGGCCTCGATGAGCCGCCCCTGGCGCTCAAACTCCGCCACGCACTCGTTGGCCTCCTTCTGGATTTCCACAATCGCGCGCTTCATCTTGTCGCCGGGCGTGACGAACTGCTTGGCCGGAAAAAACGTGTAGCTCTCAACCCGCTCAATGACCGCGCCGGTGAGCGTGTGGATCGTCGCGATGCGCTCAATCTCGTCACCGAAGAACTCGATGCGCACCGCGGTGTCCTCGAGGTATGCCGGGTGGACCTCGACGACGTCGCCACGCACTCGGAACTTGCCGCGCCCAAAGGCAATGTCGTTGCGCTCAAAGAGCAGGCCGACAAGCCCCTCTAGCAGCTCGTCGCGGCGCATCTCCTTGCCGGCCCAAACCGGGATCATCATGTTCTGATAGTCTTCGGGCGAGCCGAGGCCGTAGATGCAGCTCACCGAGGCGATGACGATGGTGTCCTCACGGGTGAGCAGCGAGCCCATGGTGCTCAGGCGCAGGCGCTCGATCTCCTCGTTGATCGAGCTGTCCTTCTCGATGTACGTGTCGGTGCGCGGGATGTAGGCCTCGGGCTGATAGAAGTCGAAATAGCTGACGAAGTATTCGACAGCGTTGTTGGGGAAGAAGTTCTTAAACTCCGAGTAGAGCTGGGCAGCGAGGGTCTTGTTGTGGCTCATGACCAGCGTTGGGCGGCCGGCCATGGCGATGAGGTTGGCCATGGTGAAGGTCTTGCCCGAGCCGGTGACGCCCAACAGCGTCTGGTGGCGGTTGCCGGCCTCCAAGCTCTTGTGAAGCTTGGCAATCGCCTGGGACTGATCCCCCATCGGCTTGTAGTCGCTGACCAGTTGAAATGACACGGCGACTTCTTACGCACGGAAGCAGTCAACCGCAAGGGGCCGTGGCAGAGGAAAAACGATTGGACAGCGGGCGGCGCGTGCCATACCCTGTATGGTATGAAAATGACAATGCACATTGACGAGGCGCTGCTGGCCCGCGTCATGGCCGCCTACGGGTGTGAAACCAAAACTGAGGCGGTGGAGATGGCGCTGCGGGAGATGGACCGCAGGACGCGCTATCATGAGCTGGGCGCCAAAGGCTTGGGGATGACTCCGGAGGAGCTCGCGGATGCCGTGGAGCCTGGCTATGATCCCACCTCGCTGCGCGTGGCTGAGCAACCGACTCCCTATGGAAGCAAGTAGCATCCTCATCGACAGCAATGTCTACATTGACCTGCTGAAGCATCGGCGAGACGCCGCAGCGGTCCTGCACGGGTGGGCTGGGCAGCGTGACTTGGTGGTTTGCGGGATGGTGCGGCTTGAGGTTTTGCGCGGCATCCGCTCACCGCGCCTGCGAGCGGCCTTGGGGGCCTTCATGGATGTGATGCTCAACGTGCCGTCTGACGGGAGGCTCTGGCAGGAGGCCGCCGACCTTGCCTGGGCGCTCGACCGCCGCGGGCTGGTCATTCCCGGTGCCGATGCGCTGATTGCGGCCAGTGCGTTGCGCTTGAACGCCGCCGTGCTGACCTCCGATGGCCACTTTTCCTTCGTTGACAAGTTGCAGGTGATTGGCCCACCCACCGGTTGGTTCAACTCATGAGCGCACCGCCGAAGTTACCAGCCACGCCCCAACGGCCGCAGCTTCCATCCTTCGGTGAAGCGCTCCGTTTCTGGTGGAGACTCGGGTGGATCAGCTTTGGCGGGCCCGCCGGGCAGATTGCCATCATGCACCGCGAGTTGGTCGAGCGGCGCCGCTGGCTCGGCGAGGGGCATTTCCTCCACGCGCTGAACTTCTGCATGCTGCTGCCGGGGCCCGAGGCCCAACAATTAGCGACTTATCTTGGCTGGCGCCTGCACGGGGCGAAGGGCGGGCTTGCGGCGGGCGCGCTGTTCGTACTGCCATCGGTGTTGATTCTGTTCGGCCTAAGCTGGCTCTACATGGCCGGCGGCGAGATTCTGTGGGTCGCCGGGCTGTTTTACGGACTCACCGCGGCGGTCATCGCCATTGTGCTTTCGGCAGGTCGACGGATTGGGGCCAAAGCGCTGAAAACACCGGCGCTCTGGGGCGTTGCGGCGGCCGCCTTAAGTGCGATTTTTGTCTTCAAAGCCCCCTTTGTCCTCATCATCGGCAGCGCAGCACTCCTCGGCTTGCTTGGTCACCGCCTCGCCCCGCGCCAATTTCCCGCCGGCCATGGCCACGGCCCAGGCGGCGGCTCTCCCGAAGATGAGGCCGTCCTGCTGCCACCCTCCGTGCGGGCAAGCCCGCTGCGCGCCGTTCGGGTCGTTGGGTTGTGCGTGCTGTTATGGTGGCTGCCGGTGTTGTTAGCCGCGCTGCTGTTCGGCCGCGATAGCATCCTTTTCGAGCAAGGGGTGTTTTTCAGCAAGGCGGCGCTGGTGACCTTCGGCGGCGCCTACGCGGTGCTGCCCTACGTGGCCCAACAGGCGGTGGAAAACCACGGCTGGCTTACCCAAACCCAGATGATGGCCGGCCTCGGCCTGGCCGAAACCACCCCAGGGCCGCTCATCATGGTCCTCCAGTTTGTCGGCTTTGTCGGCGCATGGCAGCACCCCGGCGCGCTGCCGCCCTTGCTTGCCGGCGCCTTTGGCGCGGCCATCACCACTTGGGTAACCTTCCTCCCGTGCTTCCTGTTTGTCTTCCTCGGCGCTCCGCACGTCGACAGCCTGCGCGCCCGCCCGGCGGTGGCCCGGGTTCTAACAACCATTACGGCCGCCGTCGTCGGCGTCATCCTCAACCTCGCGCTATGGTTCGCCATCCATGCGATCCATCCCGCAAATGGCCGCATCGACTACTTCATTGCTGTGCTCGCGCTGGCCGCATGGATCGCCATGGAGCGCTTCAAGGTTGGCGTCATCCCGACCCTTGGAGGCTGCGCCGCGCTTGGCCTGGCGTGGAAACTCGTCTCTAGCGGCATTGTTTAGCATGACGGCCGGCACCAAAGAAATCCGCTTCACCCGCGCCGGTCAGGCAGCCCCGCTGTGGGCTGGCGCCGCGGCCTGCCTGACAGCCGCGCTGGCCCTCGTGTTGCTGCGCTGGCTGCCGGGTGCTCCCGAGGAAGGGCCGCCGGCGGCATGGGCACTGCTGCCCGCCCTCTCCACATGGATCCTCGCCAGGCTCGCCATCCACTGCACCCGCCACGCCTATCTCATTCTAACCCCCCTAGGCCTCGAAATCTTCCCGCTGCTGCGCCCGGCCACGCGCATGCAGCTCGTCGCCTGGCAGCAGATCGACCACGTTGAATGCATCGACTCCCGGTTGACTCTCCACTTCAATCGTGAAAAGTCCTCCGGCGTCCACCTTTCGTTGCGTCCCCTGCGCCGCGACCAGCGCGCGCTGCTCACGCTGGCCCTCGCCGGGCGCTGCGGGGACACCACGCCCAAGACTAACGAAGAATCCCACCGCGACTAACAACCCACCGCCATGCGCCCACCCTCGATTCAGATCCAGTCCGTGCTCGACACTTTTGGCCGCCAAGGATGGCAGTGTGAATTGGTGGAAGGACGCGATGTGCTGCGCACCGGCTTTGAGGCCCACCACACGCGCATCCACCTGCACGCGCAGGCCTTCCCTGAGCTCAATGCGTTGAGCGTGGTCACCGAGACACCCATGGAGATTGACGAGGACCGCCTCGGGATGCTCCTTGAGCTGTTGGCCCGGGCGAACAAGCAACTCACCCTCGGGAGCGCCGAGTATGACATCGACCGATCCCAGCTGATGTTCCGCCTGACCAATCTGTTCGAGAAGGAGAAATACGACTCGGATATTGTCTCCTCGATGGTCCACTGCGCGATTGCCGAGCTTGACCGGCTCACGCCCTACGCGGCGATCATCCGCGACACCGAGGCGGACCTGCTAGACGATCTAAGCGTCGAACGCCTACTCATGCGCGAGGACCTCATCCCACCCGTGCCAGGCGAGGAGGACGAGTTCTAAGGGTGCCGGGCGCAATACCGCGGCCCAGCCGCACGCAGAATCCATTTGCCACGCCACGGGATTCCCGGTAGGTGCTTGGACCCGATGGCGGAAAAACGCAACCCTCTTGCATGGACGCGATTGTGCGCGCCGTTCATCTGGCTTGCCGTGCTCCAAGTGCTTGTTGTGACGCTGCTGGCGGTCGCGCCCAAGCTTCACGAGCATTTCCATGTCCACTCCAACGATGGCGACCACCACTGTCTGGTGGTCGAGTTCCAGGCGGGCAGTGTCGCCCAGCCGACGCCGACGGAGTTTTTCACGCCGCGATTCGAGCCTGTGCTCATCGCCGTGACAAGCGCCACGCACGAGGTGCTTGAGCTGCCGTGCCCGCACCTGCTTGGGAACGTGTTAGAGCGAGGTCCTCCGGCGTCAGCCTGACGACCCGCTCCCGATGACGCGCGCGCAACGGCTTTGTTAGCCCTATGCGCTGGCGTTGGTGGCCAGTTGCCACCGCGCCGAGAACTTCCAAGCAACCATGTGCCCATGACTCTCAGAAAAGCTGTTTTCACCACGGTCTCCAGTCTCCTGGTTTCCCTTCCCCTCCACGCTGCCGAGCCCGATCCCGCGGCCGCGCCCACGACCAACGAGGCGATCCAGAGGCAATTGCTCGAAATGCAGGCAAGCATCAAGGAGATGCAGAGCCAACATGCCAGCGAGCTTGGCGCGCTCAAGCAGCAGGTCGCCGACCAGCAGGCGCTCATTGCCGCGCTGACGCCGAGCGCAGGGCCGTCGGCGGCGGACTCCAGCGCGCCGCCGGTGGCGGCGATCGACAAGCCATTTCCGACCGAGGACCCAAGCGTGGCCCCGCAACCCGACGCCGGGCTCTTTCCGACCACCGATCCCAGCGTGGTTACGCCATCGGCAAGCGGTGGCGGATCCTCCGGCCTGATTCCCTCCCCCGGGCTGATTGGCGGCGGGGGCGCGCCCACGGGCAGCTACCTGAACCTCTCGTTTGATGCCATTGTCATTGGCGCGGCCTCCAGCGGAGAGTTGAGCCAACTCCAAGTCGGGGAGCATGACCCGCAGCAAAACGGCTTCAATGCCCGCAACCTTGAATTGGCCCTTAATGGCGCGGTTGACCCTTACTTCGAGGGCTTCGCTAACATTGTCTTCAAACTCGACAACGGCAACGAGACGGGCGTGGAAGTCGAGGAGGCCTTCGGGCAGACAAGCTCCCTGCCCTACGGGCTGCAGCTCAAGGGCGGCCAGTTTTTCACGCCGTTTGGACGCAGCAATCCAACCCACCAGCACACTTGGGATTTTGTCGACGCGCCGCTGATCCAGGGGTTGTTGTTAGGACCTGACGGGCTGCGCGGCGTGGGCGCGCAGCTCGCCTGGGTGGCGCCAACGCCGTTCTACCTGCAGGCGATGTTGGCGGTGCAGAACGGCCAGGGCGGAACAGGCTATTCGTTCCGCAATGGCGGCGAGGACGAAACCTTTTATGGGCGTCCGACCATCGAGCGTGCGACGAGCAGCGTGAGCGACCTGGTGTTCGCGCCGCGACTGGAGGCCTCATTTGACCTCAGTTCAACTCAGACGATCCTCGGCGGAGTCTCGGCGGCCTTCGGTCCCAATGGGACCGGCGAGGACAGCCAGACCCAGATCTATGGGCTTGACGTGTTCTACAAGTGGAAGCCAAGCAACGCGGCGGGCGGCTGGCCGTTCGTGAAGTGGCAGAGCGAGGCGATGGTGCGCCGCTTCGAGGCGGGGCGCGGCCTGGCCGATGCCTTTCCGGTCGACGAGGTGTTCAATGACTGGGGTGCATACTCCCAGGTCATCTGGGGCTTCCACAAGGGATGGGCCGTCGGCTTGCGCGGCGACTACGTCGACATCGAGGATTCCGCGGTGACCGATGACCCTCAGCGTCAGAGCCGCGTGCGGCTGTCGAGCGACCTAACCTGGTTCCCCTCGGAGTTTTCCAAGCTGCGCCTGCAGTTCAACCACGACCTGCTGCGCGCCTCAACCTTCCTGCCCGAAAGGACCGAGAACTCAATCTTCTTAATGTACGAGATCAGCTTCGGAGCCCACGGAGCCCACAAATACTAACCGTGATTCCAACCCGCATTTCCACCATGAGAAAAACCGCCTTGATCCAATTGTTAGCCGCGGCCGCGCTGGTGGCCACGGCGAGTGGGAAGCTCACCGTCATCACGACGCTCGCCGACTACGCGGCGGTGGCGCGCGCGATTGGCGGCGCGAACGCCGAGGTCACTGCCATGGCCAAGCCGACGGAGGACCCACACTTTGTCGACGCGCGGCCAAGCCTGATTGTGAAGCTGCGCACCGCGGACATCCTTATCGAGGGAGGCGCGGAACTTGAGGCTGGCTGGCTGCCGCCGCTGCTGCAGACCGCGCGCAACCCGAAGCTCGCCACCGGCGCGCCGGGGCGCGTGATGGCATCGGCGAAGATCAACCTGCTGGGGATTCCCGGCACGCTCAACCGGGCTGAGGGCGATGTCCACGCCTCGGGCAACCCACACTTCATGATCGACCCGATCATCGCCAAGGCGGTTGGCGCCCACTTTGCCAACTCGTTTGCCGCGGTCGATCCGGCCAATGCCGAGGCCTATCAAGCGAATAGTAAAAAGTTCAGCGCCACCATTGACGCCAAACTCCAGGAGTGGGGTAAAGCGCTCCAACCGTTCCGCGGCCAACATGTTGCCGCCTACCATGACGACTGGCTCTACTTTGGCCGGCGCTTTGGCCTGGAAATCGATGTCCTGCTTGAGCCCAAGCCCGGCGTGCCGCCTTCGCCCGCGCACCTTGCCGAGGTCATCACGCGCATCAAGAGCGAGAATATCAAGGCGATCATCGTCGAGCCCTACCACCAGCGCAAAATCGCTGAAAAAGTCGCCTCGTCGACCGGCGCGAGCGTGGTCGACGCCGCCCAGTATCCGGAGGCCCTGCCTAACACCGAGAGCTACATCCAACTCATGGATGTGCTGGTTGGGCGCATCGTTTCAGCCCTCAAGAAATAGTCCTATGTGGGAAATCATGCTGTGGCCGATGGTGGCCTGTTTGGTTCTGCCGGGTTTGCTGGTTTATCTGGGTCTGCACGTGGTGCGCCGCGGCATTATCTTCATTGATATCGCCATGGCCCAGATGGCCTCGCTGGGCGTGTGCTTTGCCGTCATGCGCAACCTTGATCCCGGCGGCGCGAGTACCTTCTGGATCTCGCTGGGATTCACGGTTTTGGCCGCTGGCCTGTTCGCCGCCACCGGCAAGCGCAGTGGCGAGGTGCCGCAGGAGGCGATCATCGGCATCGCCTACGTGGTCGCCGCCGCCGCCGCGGTCATCCTGCTGAGCTACTCGACCGAGGGCGACGAGCAGATCAAGAACATGCTCGTGGGCAACATTCTTTTAGTCACCAAGGAGGAGATCCTGCGGACCTTCCTGTTGTTTGTTGGCGTGGGTATCTTCCACTGGCTGGCGCGCAGGAAGTTCATGCTCCTGTCGTTCGGTGCGCCGGATGGGATCCCCAACAAAGTTGCCAGCAAGTGGTGGGACTTCCTGTTCTACGCCACCTTCGGCTTGGTCGTCACCAGCTTCGTCCAGATTGTCGGCGTCCTGCTGGTGTTCACTTATCTGATTGTTCCCGCGGTATGCGGCATCCTCCTTGCCAGAAGCTTCCGTGCCCGCCTGGCCGCCGGGGTGGCCATTTCGCTGATAGGCGGGGTAGCGGGGCTGGCCCTCTCGTTCTATCAGGACCTGCCGTCCGGGGCGGCCATCGTGTGCGTGTTTGGCGGCCTGCTCGCGGTAACCGGCGCGCTTGCCGGCTGCCTTCGCCACTGGCTGCGCGCGCCCGCGGCATAAAGTCCTCAGGCCGCGGGGATATCCGGTTGGCCAAAGAATCCCGCCATCCGCTGATGGAGCGATTGATAGAAGCGCGACTTCATCTCCTCAAGGGCCTTGAGTTTCTCGGGGTTCTGGTAGCCGGCCTCCTGTTCCTCCATGCGCATGCGCTCGGCGAAGGACTTCTCCATCTCAATGAGCGAGTCGATGAACTCGCGCGCCACCCGGGTGTGCTCGACGCCATTGACCAGGGCGTGCTCGAGGGGCTTGTTGCGCGTCACGGCTGTTAGGTTTCCGGCCGCCAGCTGCTGCATGTAGCGGCCGTTGCTGGCAAGGAAGGCGCGGTGGTCGGAGTCGAACAGAACCTCGTCGCGGTCGAGGAGGTTGTCGTACGGGCCGGGCTTGCAGAAGAATTTGACGATCAGCGGGATGGTATCCACCAGCATGAACAGCAGGGTGAGCACGACGTAGGTGCTCAAGGCGAACATGCCGGCCTGGTCGCCGCTTTCAAACACGCTGTGGAGGGCCAAGGTCTGGGTGAGGATGTCCTTGCGCGGCTCGGCATGGATGGCATCGAGCCGCTCGCGCTCGTCGTTGGCGACCGCGGCGAGCTCTCCTTGGGCGCGCTCAAGCTCCTTGAGGCGCGTGTCGATCTCGGACTTGATCGTCTCGCGCAGGGCGTTTTGTTGGGTGACAAAAACCTCCGCCTGGTCCTGCTCGACGCGCTGCTTGAGGGCGGCGACGCGGTCGATCTCCACCTGGTTGGTGCGCTCGATCTCGAGCAGTCGCAGGTCAAAGGCGGCGATCGCGGCAGCCTCGGCCTCGCGCGTGCGACTTTCCAGCGATGCCTTTTCGGACGACAGGTGATCAAGCAACCCGGCGAGGCGGCGGGATTCCTCGCGCCGTGGCTCAAGTTGGTCCGAGCGGATCGAGCGGGCGCGCGGCCCCTCGCCGGCCAGGCCTGAGCGCTGACCGTTGAGCTCACGCTCGAATTCGGCCTGCCAGTAGGTCAACTCCCCCTGCACGGTGACCGACTGCGGGGTGGCCTCAGCTAACTGTTGTTGGACAACCGCGAGCCTCTCGGTGAACGGCGCTGTCGCCTCGGTAATGGACTTCTTCAGCTCAGCCTGCTGCTGGGGTGTTAGGCCCGGCAGTTGCGACCCGGCCTCCTTGGGCTTCTGGACCTCAAAGCGTGCAAGGAAGGTCTCGTTCCACTTTTCGCGCTTGGCGCTGATGCCGTCCTCGAGGCCGGCGATGGCCTTGCGCACGGCCTCCTTGTCGCTGCTGAAGCGCTCGCGTACCGCCTGGACCTCCCCCTGCCGGGCGCGCTCGACAACCGAGCCGATCGTGTCGCGGAACAGCAACAGCACCAGGGGGTGGGCGATGGTCAGCCCCATCAGCACCGCCACGCAGAAGCGCAGTCCGAACTGGCCGAGCTTGCGCGTGATGGGCAGATAAGGCCGGTAGCTGGCCAACAACGCGCGGTCGATCGCCAGGATGATGCACGCCCAAATGGCGGCGATGGGAAAAATCACCCCGGGCCTGTCAGTCAGGGTGGAAAGAGCGTAGGCGCAGGCAATGAAGGCAAACGAGCAGGGCACAAGCACCGTGGCGCCGAAGGCAACATACTTGCGCTGCTCCCAGTTGGGGCAAGCTTCAAGCGTCTCGGTGCCCGCCCCGGAGAGCCAAAAGAAGGCCCGCTTGATGATCGATGAGCGCTTGATTTCCTTCAACATAGCAATGGGCCTCTACCGGCGCCCCGGAGGCGTCCTTTCACCCGCGAGCACGCCGCAAGGCGAAATTCCAAGCAATCCCGCGCCCGAGCGCAACCCCAGAAGTCGCTAACCCCCGCCCGCCGCCCCCAGCAGCACCCGCCGGCAACGCCAGCCCAGCAGCAGGGCGGCGCACCCGAGCCCGCTGGCCAGCCCGTACCAGAACCCGATTGGCCCAAGGTGGAAAACGAACATCAGCACCACCCCGAGGGGAACCCCCACGCCAAGATAGGCCAATGCACAAAGCCAAGCCGGGGCCACCACGTCCCCCGCGCCGCGCAGCGCACCGGCGCAGACGACCTGGAAACCGTCCAACAGTTGGAAGACCCCGGCGACAACCAGGAGCTTGACCGCCAGATCGACCACCTCGCGGCTGGCGACGAAGTCCGTCGCGATTGAGCGGCCAAAAAAGACGAAGACCACCATCGTAAGGGTGGCAAACAGGGCGATGAGCATCCAGGCGCCGCCGAGAATGCGCACCAAGCGCTCGCGCTGGCCGGCGCCGATGACCTCGCCGACCCTAACAGTCACGGCCATCGCCAAGCCAAGCGGGACCATGAAGGCAGTCGCCGCACAAGTTAGGGCAACCTGGTGGGCACCCAGGGCGATGGTTCCCAACAAGCCGACAAAAAGCGCGCCGCCGGAGAAGGCTGAGACCTCGGCGAGTTGTTGGAGGCTGGCGGGCACCCCGATTTTGAGGAGGTCGCGGAAGCGCCTGCGCTGGAGCGGCAGGCGCCAACGGGTCGGCATCCAGCGCGCGAGGCGGCGGTCCGCGAGCAGCCAGACGGCGACGGCGACAAGGACGAGCAGCCTGGCAAGCACGGTGGCGAGGCCCGCGCCGACCAAGCCCATGGCGGGGGCGCCAAGGCGGCCGAAAATGAACATCCAGTTGAAGAAGACGTTGAGGCCGACGCCCCCGAGCATGATCCAGAACGGCCACCAGGGATGCTCGAGGGCATCGGCGTGGTTTTTGAGCGCGGCCGTCATCAAGGCTGGCATCAGCGAGATGGCCACGAGCATCAGATAGGCCGGCGTCTGCGCGGTGACCTCGGGCGGCTGGCCAAGCCAGGCGAGCCGCGGCGCGAGCAGCGCAAAGCCTGCCACCACCAAGGCCCCAAAGAGCATCGCCAAGACCAGCCCGTGGCGCAGCACCTCGGCCGCTTCTAACGGCTGCCCCGCGCCGCGGGCCTGGGAGACGCGCACCGGCACGGCGGAGAGCAGACCAAGGCCAAAGACCAGCGGGACGAGCGTGAGGCTGTTAGCCAGGGTGGCCGCGCCTAGCGGCACCACGCCGAGGCGGCCAATCATCATCGTGTCAGCTACGCTGATGAGCATTTGGCCGACTTGGCCAGCCACCAAGGGTAACGCCAAGGCAAGCGTGGCGGCGGTCTCGCGGGCAAATGACCACGGCGCGCGAGGCGGCCGCAGCGGCTCAAGCTCAGTGGCGCGCACCGAGACGTCGGAGTTTGCGCCGGATGCTGGTTTTTCCGGCGGCGGATAGACGGTCGATAAACAAGACCCCATTGAGGTGGTCAACCTCGTGCTGCAGCGCACGGGCCAAAAGGCCATCGGTCTCCAGCTCCAAGACCGTCCCGTCCAACAGCGGCAGGGTTGCGTGGACAACCTCGGGGCGCGTCACCGTGGCGCGCAAGTCATCAATACTCAGGCAGCCCTCGGTGTCGGCGGCCTTCGGGCCCCCGAGCTTGAGCTCGGGGTTGATGAAAACCAGCGGCATGATTGACTCTAGGGGCGTGTCCTTGCCGCCGACGCGCAGGAAGCTGACACACTCCGGATCGTGCGAGACATCGACAACGGCCATGCGGATGGCCAGACCGATTTGCGGAGCGGCAAGGCCAACACCATGGGCGTCGACCATCGTTTCGAGCATGTCCTGGGCAAGCGTGCGGATCTCAGAAGTGACTTCGCGCACCGGCTCGCAACGCTGGCGCAGGACTGGGTCGCCGTACTGGACAATATCAAGAATCATGGCATTTGGGGCTATCCCGCGCCCGGCAGGCGGATGCGCGCGGGCACATCCTTAATCTCGATGCCCGCCTTGGTCAATGCATCCCAAACCTTCAAAAGTGCCTCCACGGTGAGGTTCCTGTCGGCCTCGAGCTCGAGCTTGCGGCCGGGGTTTTCCTTGATGAAGGCCGCAAGGTACTGCTCAAGGAAGCCATCGGGCACGCTCAGGGCGTCGAGCGTGACCTTGCCGTCGGCGGCCACGGCGAGCACTGAGCGGGACTCCACCGTGGTGCTGGTGGCCACCTCGCGCACCGTAGGCAACTCAATGCGCAAGATCGGCCGCGGCTCCTTGAAGACCGTCGTGGCGATGAAAAATATCAGCAGAATCGTGAGGATGTCGATCATCGCAATGATCGGCACGATCGGCTGGCGCTTCCTTGGTTGATAGAACTGCATGGCACTACGAGTTGCTCTTACTAACCGCCAGGTGGCGGTGGCAGGCGGAGACAGCCCCACCTAACAGCACTTCGAGGCGCGCGGCTAAAGTCTCGACCTTGCGGTTGAAGTAGCTGTGGGCGACCACGGCTGGGACCGCCACGGCGAGGCCAACAATGGTAGTATTCAGGGCGCGGGCGATACCGAGGGCAATCTGAGTGTGGTCGGCGGATTGGCCAATGCTGGCGAAAACCACGACCAGACCGCTGGCGGTGCCGAGCAGACCGAGCATGGGAGCGACGGTGATGACGACTTCGAGAATGGATAGGCCGCTGTTGAGTTTGACGATCTCAGCCCTGGCGCTGGATTGCACGGCGTCCTGAAGTTCGCTCTGGCTGTGGGTGGCGTAGCGCATGGCCACCGCGCAGAGGCGCGCGAGGGTGGTGGTGCCTGCGGCGATTTCCGGCCTGAGGGACTCGATTGTGCCGTTCTGGAAATGTGCATCGATGCGCTCGACCTCGCGCTCCAAGGCGGCGGGGATGACCAATGGGCGCCGCAGGGTGAGAGTCTTGTAAACGATGGCCATGACCGCCATGACCGAGGTGAGGGCAAGCAAACACATGAAAAACCCGCCCGCGGCGAGGAATTCAAACGAGGTGCGCAGCGAGGTGGCGAAGCCGCTCGAGTCGGCTGGCGCACTGGCCAGCATGAGAAGATGTTGGGCGGGTGGGAAGTCAGCGAGGATGCTCATGTGGTTAGAAATAGAAGTTGAAGGTGAGCTCAAGCGGCTCGCCCTTGAGTTCGCGGGCGAGCTCGGCGGGCATCGGGGGAATTCCCGCGTTGCGGATGGAATTGACGGTGAAGCCCTTTTGCACCTCGCCGACTTCCACTACCTCGACAAACGAGAGGGTCGTCACCTTGCCCTTGGAGTTAATGATGAAGCGCACCGTGATGAAACCCGGGGTGATCAAGTCGCGGTAGCGCACGCAGTTGCGCTGCCACTCAAGCTCCACCGCGCGGCTCAGCTGCGCCTGATAGCGGCCGAGCGGCGTGTCTGCGACGTCCAGCGCGGCCTTGCCCTTGCGCGAGATTGAGCCCTGCATCTTGGTCTTCTCCTGGTTGCCTTGGAACGCCGGGTCGCTCGGAGACTTTGGCAGACTTTGCTGGGCGAGCCCTGGCTGTTGGGCTGGGGAGACCGGCGGCGTCTCGCGCAGTTGCTCGCCCACCAGAGCGGGCTCGCCGGCGGTTTCGCGGGTTGTCGGGTGCTCGATTGGCGCGGATTCCGTCCGTTCGGGAGTGTCAACGGCGATGGGGCCTTGCAGGAGCTCAGCGGGAGGCGGCGCCGGATTGCCGGGCGTCTCAGGCATGCGGATGGCCGGCGTGGCCGCGGTCTCAAGCCCGCTTGGTGGCAGCGCGGAGGCCGCTTCCTGCGGAGTTAGAAGCGCGGGTTCCGGGCGCAGCGCGCCGTCCTGATAGGAACTCTCGGTAGCCTCGATTTGATCGCGCGGCTCGGCGCCCGCCAAGGCAGGCACCTCAAGAGGCGCGCCGGGGAGCGGCACGGCGTCACTGGTCGCAGCGGTGTCGCGCTCGCCAAAATACCTTGCCCGGTCTGGCCGGGCTGCCCGCTGAGCGGCGCTGGTGCGGGCGAACGATGGGTCCGCCGCGGGCACCGCGGGTAGCGGCGTGGCAGGCTCGACGGCGGCCTTGAGCATTTCCGGAGAGATCTCGATGAGCAGATCCGGCGGGGGCGTTAGGGCCCCAAGGTCTGGCTTGGCGCCCATGCGCTCAAGAGCTGTGACGCTGACAAGCGCCAAGCCAACCGCCGCGTTGATGACCAAAGATGCCAACCCGGAAACGAGCCAGATTGCCCGTTCCTCGGTGGTGGATGATTTGCCCGCAGCGGTCATGGAGCCGCACCAGCTTCACCTCCGGCGCCGTCGAGCGCAATCATCGAGTGCAAACCGTGCGGTGACCCGCGCTCCCATGGGCTCGTTACATGGGCTCGTTGCATGGGCTCGCCTCGCCCGCCGCGCCTGAAATATTTGCGAAACAAGGTTGCTAACAATTCAACCGGTTGCTGGACTTGGCTCGCCCATGACGAGAACCACAAAAGGGAGGCTGCTTGACATTGGCGAGAGCGTCAGGGTCGGGAAGATTTTGGGGGATAGGGAAATCCAGTCAAAGAACGCCTGATGCGAGCCCGAATCCATCCATTTCGCTTGTCTGCGAAACCCCCACCGCTTTGGGCGTCGGTGCTGCTGTGCAGTTTTCTCGTGGGCGTCATCACGTGGCTGCGGCTCGTGGTCTTCATTGAAAACGTCATGCCGCTCGGGGCGAGCCTCGCGCTGCTCGTGTGCCTCTGGAACCGGAGAGTCTCGCTTCTTTATGGAATGGCGGGCGTCTTCACGATCACTACGCTTTTCAAGGTTCACTATCTGATGCCAAAGATGGGGATTTATTCGGATAGGCACGAGCTCATGGCGGAGTTCCAAATCGGTGAGCTCTGGGTGTTGACGGCGGTTATTCACGGCTTGATCCTTGCAGTTGCCAACATCGGGCGAAAACGCGCAAGACTCGAGCGTCTCAACGCTGAACTGAGTAGCAACAACCTCTCGCTGCAATCGCTCAACGCCGAACTCGTCGCCAATGACGAGGAAATCTTGCGCCAGAACAAGGAGTTACAGCGCCAGACAGAGGAACTTGAACAGCAGGGTGAGTCACTCCGCCGACAAGCTGAGGAGATGGAGCAGCAGCGCGCCCTCCTGCAGGAAACCAATGTGCAGCTTGGTCAGCGCGAAAAAGGCATGCAAACACTCCTCGACACCGGCCGATGGCTCGGCGCCGAAGCCAGCGAGGACCTTGCAATGAATGGCATCTGCCAAGCAGCCATCGAGGTGACGGGAGCAGAGGTCACCGCCGCGGCGGTTGTCCAGAGCAATCCGCACGGTGTTCTGGTTCTGCTTGGGGAGGCTGGATTTGGCATCCACGGGCCGATGCCGCCGGATTTCAACTTTGCCACCTCCTTCTCCGCTCTCGTCCTTGAGCGGGGCGAAACTGGCTTTCTTAATGATGTTCAGGATCGAGCCGATCTTCACATCCTCCGCCCAGCGCTTGGGCTGCCATTCAACGCCGTTCTCGCCAGCCCGATCGTGATCGATGGTCAAGCGGTGGCATCCTTGGAAATCTACAGCACCCGCGTGCGGCATTGGAGCGAGCAGGATGTTCAGGTCGCAAAGTGGCTTGCCGTTCAGGCGGCTCTCTCGCTGAAGTCGATGCACTTCCACAAGGAGCTCGAACTCAAACGCTGCCATGCGGAGGAAGCATCTCTGCAAAAATCCGCCTTTTTGGCCGCCGTCTCTCACGACGTGCGCACTCCGGCCAATGCAATCTGCCTGCTTGCCGAGCTCATCGAGCGCACCATTGGGGATGCGTCCAAGCGGGATATGGTCGCGAAGATGGCCCGCAACCTCAGCAGCAACGCGCACTCGCTCGTTGAGCTCGTCAGTGACTTGCTCGACCTGACGCGTTTCGACGCCGGCCGCATGGAGCTTCAAATTTCGGATTTCTCGCTGCGCGACGTTCTCCGCGCGGAGCTCCGGCAAGCCCTTCCCGTGGCTCAAAACAAAGGGCTTTCCCTTGCTGAGTCGGCGGCGAGCTGCGATGTCTGGCTGCGCAGCGACCGGATGAAGCTCGCCAGAGTGTTTTCCAACCTCATTGGCAATGCCGTCAAATTCACCGAGGTGGGCGGCGTCACTCTGGAATGCGCACTTGCCGACAGTGGCGAGGTTCTGATTCACGTCGTGGATACCGGCGTGGGAATCCCCGCCGACGTCCAACCGCGTATCTTTGACGAGTTCGTCCAGTTGCGCAACCCGGAGCGCAACCGGGAAAAAGGCACCGGCCTTGGCCTCGCGATCTGCCGCAGGCTGATTGATGGCCTCGGCTGCGAGATCTTTGTCACCAGCCAGGAGGGCCTCGGCACCACCTTCACCGTGCGGATTCCCGCCGCCCTCACGATCCCTACGCCGCGCACAACCCCGCCCCTGACCGTACCGCTTATCCCGCGGGGCCCGTCCACGCTCCAGGGTTTGCGTATTCTTCTCGTCGAGGACCATGAGGTCACCCGCCAGGCAACCTCGCTGCTAGTCGCCGGTTTGGGCGCCACGGTTTCCGAGGCCCGCAACGGCAGCGAGGCGTTGCAGCTCCTCAATGATGATTGTCACGATGTGATGCTGCTTGATCTCAACCTCCCCGACATGCATGGCAGCGAAATCCTCCGACGCCTGCGATCCTCTCGTCCGGCTGGACTCCTCCACATCTTCGCGGTCTCCGGCGATGTCCGCCCGGAGCGCGTCGCAGAGGTTCAGTCCCTCGGAGCCAACGGCCTCATCCCCAAGCCCCTGAGTATCGAGGTCCTTCTCGCCGCGCTCCACTCGATCCGTCCCAGCCCGGCGGTCGCCACCCCTACCTAGCGAGGGTTTCCCCGCTTGCGCCCGGCTAACTGACCGTTAATGGTAGGGCCATGTGCGCATCCCATCCTCCCCGAGCGTTGGCCTTGTTTTGCCTTATCGCCACGTTGTCCGCCTCCGTCCAACCGGCGCGAGCCAACTCCGAGATGCGCGACTGGGCGCTGACCTCCGGGGAGTCGATGCGCGGTGAGATTGAGATGGTCGATGAAATCGCCGGCACGGTGCGCTTGCGCTCGGATGACGGCAAGGAATCGGTGGTGCAGATGGACCAATTCTCCAACATCGACCGAGCGTGGATCCTCGAGTGGCTTGAACTCGGCGAGGAGCTCAAGGAGTTGATCAAAAAATTCGGCGGCCGCATGGAGCACTTTGAAGGCAAGGGTGCGACGCTGACGACCGGGTTTCACGTCTATCATCCGTCCGGCGCCATCGCGCCTGGGACACCGCGGCCAATGATGATTCTCTTTGACCCGGCGGGGAAGCCGGAGCGCTACCTAACAAGGCACCTGGAAGCCGCGGAACAGACCAAGATCACCCTTGTGACCTGTGAGCATATCCGCAACGGGCAGACAGCCGAGGAGACGCTGGCGCGCTTCAAGGAGCTGTTCCCGCTGATCCAAAAGAGCGTGCCCCATGACCCGAAGCGTATCTTCCTGGGTGGCACGTCGGGCGGTGCGCTCAACGCGTTTTACTTCCCGGCAAGCATGCCGGAGATCCCCTGGGCGGGGATTTACTCCAATGGCGGATGGCTCGGCGCGGAGTACGAGCGCCCTTACCCGGCCACCAAGGTGGCAATGGTCAATGGCGACCGCGACGTCGCCGCCAATGGCTGGCTCGATGCCGACAGTGCCGTGCTGCAAAAGCGCGGTGCCACCGTAGTGGTCATTGCCTTTGAGGGCGCCCACCAGATCCCGCCCGTCTCGGTGCAGGTCAAGGCTTTCAAGTGGCTCCTGGGCGAATTGAAATAACCGCGCGCAGCGACAACCGAGCGCAGCAGGCCGGATTTTGCCAGCAGGCGCAGCACCAAGCAGCAGGCCGGCTGAGGGTCCCCGCGGACATGTTAGCTCTCTCAGTGGGCGGATTTTGCCAACCGCTCATCAAACAACTTCCAACAGGCGAGGAACCCCGGGGCAAAGTCACCCGGGCGCGCGGCCATCCAGCTGCGGATGACCTCAAGCGGGAACCACTCGCCGGTCTCCACCTCGCTGCACGGGTAGCGCACCGCGCCATCGTGAAGGGCAAGGAAAAGCTCAACATGCTCCCAGCCGAGCTCGGCGCTGGGCGCGAGTTTGCCGGCCGGCTGGAGTTGCGCGCCGTCGATGCCAAGCTCCTCGGCGAGCTCGCGCACGGCGGCAGCGGCG
>JBILQA010000215.1:0-5337 GCA_044373535.1 Akkermansiaceae bacterium
CCGAGGCGGTGCCCTGGGCGCCGCCGGAAACCTGGTGGATCATCACGTGGGAGTTCGGCAAGCAGAAGCGCTTTCCCTTGGTTCCCGCGGTCAGCAGCACCGAGCCCATCGAGGCCGCGATGCCAATGCAGTACGTGTTCACATCGCAGGTCAAAAACTGCATCGTGTCGTAAATCGCCAGGCCAGCCGTGACCGAGCCGCCGGGCGAGTTGATGTAGATGTGGATGTCCTTCTTCGGGTCCTGCATCTGCAGGAAAAGCAGCTGGGCAATCACCGAGTTGGCCACAAAATCGTCAATCGGCGTGCCGATGAAAATGATCCGGTCCTTGAGCAGGCGCGAATAGATGTCAAACGAGCGCTCGCCGCGGCCGTCCTGCTCGACGACCACAGGGACGTAATAGCTGTTCTTGGGGGCGGATCCGCCTTGGTCGAAGTTGAAATGATTATTCATCGATGGTGGTTGTTGACTCCGCGACGTTCGCGTTCTCCACAAGGAAGTCAATGGCCTTGCCGATAAGGACCGAGGAACGGATCCCGGGAATCTGGCCGTTGGCTTGTAACTCCTTGATAAACTTCTGGATCGGCTGGCGACGCTCAGCCGCCATGGCCGAGACGCGCTGGATCATGTCCTGGTCGCTCACCGTGATGCTCTCGCGGCGGGCAATCTCCTGCAGGATGAAGTTGGTCTTCAGGTTGGTGCGCGCTTGCTGGCCGGCGGCGGAAAAAATCTCGTTTTGCCGGGTGGAGATTTCCTCCTCGGACATGCCGGCGATGAACCCGCGCTCGACCATGGTGTCCGCATGTCCTTGGGTCTCAGCACCCACGAGCTCGTCGGGCAGCTCAAAGTCGATCTTCGTGTTGAGGTATTCGACGATCTGACCCACCTTGGACTCGTTGGCTTGGCGCTTGGCCTGATCGGTCATCTGCTCGCGGATGAGGCCCTTGATCTCCTCGATCGTCTTGCCGGGCAGCACCTTGGCGGCAAACTCGTCGTTCGCCTCGGGCAGCGTCTGCCCCTTGATCTCCTTGAGGGTCACGGTGAAGGTGACCTCGCGCCCGCGCACCTCCGCGAGCGGAAAGTCCTCGGCGATCGTCAGGGTGATCTCACGCGTCTCGCCCGAGTTCATCCCCAGCACCTTGTCGCCAAAGCCAGGCAGAAACGACTCCGCGTCAACCTTGAGCCAGAACCCATCGCGACCACCAAGGTAGCCGGCGGGACGCCCAATGGCCTCTTCAAGCTTCTGACCGTCAAGGGTCGAGGTGTAGTCGATGACGGCAAAGTCGCCCATCTCCAGCGCGCGGCCGGTGACCTCCGCGAAGTCCGCATAGCGCTCGCGCAGGTTGGTGAGACTGGTTTCCACCATCTCGTCGGTGATCTCCACGGCCGGCAGCGTGACCGGAATGGCCTTATAATCAGCTAGTTCAAACTCAGGGGCCAAGATCACATCGGCGGCAAAAGTGAGTTGGCCGTTGGATTCAAAGCGCAGGTTCTTCGGGTTTTTGAAGTCCAGGACCTTGAGGTTCTCCTGCTTGATGGCCGTTTCAAAGGCTTCGCGCACCAGGCGGCTCTCGAGTTCCTCGGCGATCTCGCGCTCGAAGCGCTTGGCGATGACGGCCTGCGGGGCCTTGCCGGGGCGGAAGCCGGGGATCTTTGCCTGCTTGGTGTAGCCTTGCAGGATCCGGCCGCGCTCGCTGGCCACCTTCTCGGCGGGAACTTCAACCCGCAGGGTGGCAACGCACTTGGGCAGCTTTTCAACAGTGATATTCATGAGTAAGTCCTTTGCCGGCGCAACTTCCTCGCGCTGGGGCGGCGAAGCTAAGGGAACCGCCGCCGGGATGTCAAAGGGAAGTAGTCTTCTTGCGCAGGCCTTTCGCCTGCGCCCCGGCCCGGCGGCCCGGCGATCCCGGCGTCGATTCCGGGGGGGCCGCCGGATCGAACGCGGCGGCCGGCAGTCCTCCCGCGCCCTCAGTGGGCGCTTGCCTTCTTGGGCAGCCCCTTCTCGCCCAATACCTTGATCCTGCCGGGCAGCTGCCGCCGGCGCAGGTCGAATTGGCGCACCGCGTGGCGCTGCAGGTGGCCAATGGCCTCCTCGACCGAATCGGTGAAAAAGATGATCTCCGGGTCTTCCGGGCTGATCGTCCCCTCGTCGGCCATCTTGTACACAAAGTCCATGAGCGGCCGCCAATAGTCCTTGCCCATCAGCACGATGGGAAAGTTCCGCAGCTTCCCGGTCTGGATCAGGGTCATCGTCTCAAACATCTCGTCAAGCGTCCCGGCACCGCCCGGCAGCACCACGAAGGCGTACGAGTACTTCACCAGGATCACCTTGCGCACGAAGAAGTAGCGCATCGTCACCGCGCGGTCGACGTAGGGGTTCTCGTGCTGCTCAAAGGGCAGCTCAATGTTCACCCCGATGGAGCGCCCGCCAACCTCATGGGCCCCGCGGTTGGCCGCCTCCATGATCCCCGGGCCACCGCCGGTGATCACCGTGAAGCCCATCCGCGCGATCTCCGCACCCATCTTGCGCGCTAAATTATAATACGTCGTCCCCTCCCCCGTGCGCGCCGAGCCAAACACCGTCACGCACGGACCGACAAAGTGCAGCACCCGGTAGGCTCGCAGAAAATCCAGCACCACGCTGAAAATCGTCCGCAAATCCCGAATCCGCGACTTCGGCCCCGCCAAAAGCGTCCGGTCCGCGTGCTCCAGCTCGAAAATCTCCTGCTCGCGGATCTCCTGCTCGGTCACCGCCACCTTCACCGGCTGCTCCGGCGGCGTGGCTCCATGCGGGCTGTGCGGGGCTTCTCTCTTCGTCACGCCGCGGACCCTAGCATGATCCGATTTTCCCCAACCATGGAAAAATCCGCCGGGAATTATAGGACCTATACGCCCTTTCAGGCCTCTCACGATCCTCCTTGCGCGCGCCGGTCTAACAACCCAGGCTTGGCCGTTGGACATTTTTCCCACCCCGCCAGCCACCCACCGCGTATGCGCATTTCCCCACTGCTGCTGTTTTTGCTCGCCCAGGTGATCCCCGCCGCCGAACCCACGCCGGGGGTGACCATTGACCAGCAGCGGCTGACCCGCTTGCAGGCAGCGTCACTGCCGAACTTCGACAAGCCGGTGGCCTTCAACACGCCGGAAGCCGATGCCATTCTCGCCGCGCTGGTGGTTTTTCCGCCCGACAACCCGTGGAACATCACGGTCGACCAATGGCCGCTGGCGCCCAATTCCGCCGCCATGATCGCCGCCATCGGCGCAGCCAAGCCCCTGCGCTACAACACCGACATGGCTTTCACCCTGGTCCCGCCCAACCAGAAAAGGGTCCCCGTCAAACTCACCGCCTATGCTGACGAATCCGATCCGGGCCCCTATCCAGTCCCCGACAATGCCGCCATCGAAGGCTGGCCCGCTGAGTTCCTGCGCAATCAGGCAACCCGAGCCCTCACCCTCGATGACGCCCAGCGCGGCAAGCCCACCCTCGACTCCGACCGCCACGGCATCGTCGTCGACCCCCTCAACCGCAAACTCTACGAGTTCTATCGACTAACAAAAACCAACGACGGCTGGACCGCCGAGCAGGCTTCCATCTTCGACCTCGCCTCCAACAAACTCCGCCCGGACGGCTGGACCAGCGCCGACGCGGCTGGCCTGCCGGTCTTCCCCGCGGTTGTGAGGTTCGACGAGCTCAAGCGCGGGCGCATCGAGCACGCGCTGCGGGTGACCTTCAAGGCGACGCGGCGCGCCTACGTGGCTCCGGCGACCCATTTTGCCAGCCGCAAGGAGGACGCCAACCTGCCGCGCATGGGCGAGCGCCTTCGCCTACGCAAGGACTTTGACACCAACGGGTTCTCTCCGGAGGTCAAAACCCTCCTCGAAGCCCTGAAGCGCTACGGCATGATCACCGCCGACAACGGCATCGACTGGGCCGTCTCGGTTACCCCCGACGAGCGCATCCCCGTCCTCCACGAGGAACTGCGCCAGCTCAAGGGCTCGGACTTTGAAGTCGTCACCCCGCCGCCTGGCTATCAGCCGCGCTGAGCCCCTCGGCCAACCCGGCCAACTCGCAGGCGCTGGCAGGGTTGACCGTGGTGACGAGGCTTATTTCCCCTTGAGGTTCTGAAGCTCCTCAACGGTCCACGGGGTGAACTTGCGCTTTTCAACCTCGGGCCGCAGGGCCTTGAAGGCTTCCGGGCTGACCGGCTTCTCGTCCTTCTTGTCGCCAAACGCGTAGCGCACGTAGCTGGCGATGGCGGCCAACTCCTCGTCGCTTGCGTGGCTGTGGCCGGGCATCGCGCTGTTGAACTTCACCCCCTTGACCTCAATCGGGCCGTACAGGCCACCAAGCATGATGCGCTGCATCGTGCCAAGGTCGCCCGCGGTCCACTCCGAGCCGGCCAGCGGCGGGAAGGTCCCCGCCACGCCGCTGCCGTTGGCCTGGTGGCACTCGATGCACACCTTCATGTAGAGGTTGCGCCCCTCGGTTAGGTGGTCGGGCAGCGGCACCTCGGCCGGCGCGGCCGCCGCGCTTGCCGCCAGCACCCGCTCAAGCTCAGGCTTGAGCGCGGCCGGCGCCGAACCCAACAAGGCGGCCACCGCTGGGCGGTTAGGCCCGGCGGCCACCCGCCCGGCCAGCTCGACAAGCTCCTTGTTCTGCCACGAGTCCGCCGCGCTGCCGCCCGGGTTGGCGAAGGCCACGGCTAGCAAGGTCGTCCCCTGCCGGCGCATCGCCACGCGCGCCGCGTCGGTGAGTGTCTCGTCGAAATCCTTGGCTTGGCTAACAGTCTCCCACAGCGCCTTGGCCGTCACGTCGTTCGGCGCGCTCTGCGCCGCGCTGGCCAGCACAAACAAGAGCTCGCGCGAGTCGCTCACGTCCTTGAGCAGGCCCGGCAGCGCCTTGACCACCGAGGGGTCGTTCGAACCCAAGGCCTGCAGCGCGTGGCGGCGCACCAGCGGGTCCTTGGAGGCCAGCGCGGTTGTTAGGATGGTGTGGCCCGGGGTGCCGGGGCTTGCGCCGAGGCCTTCCACGGTCCAGATGGCATGCACGGCGGCAAGCGGCTTGGCGCTGCCGTCGGCCTTGGCGAGCGTGGTGATGAGTTTCTCCAGGGCGGGAAGCACATCCGGCTTGGCGCGCTCGACAAGCAAGCGCTGGGCATGGGCCCGGGTGTGCTGCGAGGGCGAGCTAAGCGCGGCGATGAGCGTGGCGGGCTTGGTCGGGTCCAGAGCCACCACGGCGCGCGGGCTGCCGGTTTTCGGCACGATGCGCCAGATCCGGCCATGCTCGCGGTCGCGCAGCGGGGTGATGTAGGCATTGCCCTTGCCGGGCTTCTGCTCGC
>JBILQA010000018.1:0-19215 GCA_044373535.1 Akkermansiaceae bacterium
AACGAAAAGCAAGGCGAAGCAGAAACCGGCTACGACCTCACCTGCCAAGACCGCTACGTCTATCTGCGGGAGCGTGCGGCGCCGGGCGAGGCCGGCGGCATCCGCGGGCAAGGCGCCTTCATCGGCCCGACGGCCAACCTCAGCGATTTCAGCGAGAAGGAAAAACTTCGCCTTGAGCTTCTTGTCGACACCCGGACTGGCTTCATCTCGCTGGTCCTTGACGGACGCACGATCCAAGAATGGACCGACCCAACTCCACCGGCCGCCGACAAGGCCCACCTCTTGCGGTTTTCCAATGACGACGGCCAGCCGCTGCGGATCTCGCGCCTCACGATGTCCCCGTGGGACGGCAACGTTGAGGCACTCGCCGCGGAGAGCGCGGCCGCCAAGGCCGATGAGGTCACGGGGGACCTCCAGCAGGTCATCCTCCGCAATGGCGATGCGGTGGAGACGGAAACCTTTAAAGTCGTCGACGGCGTCGCCGAACTCAAAACCAAACACGCGGCCATCAAGCTCCCGGTTAGCCGAATGCGCTCCTTGGCCTTCAAGAAGCCATCCGGCAATGCGCCGACGCCGAAAAAAATGCTTGGCGACGTGCGTGCTTGGTTCCCCGAAGGCGGCCGACTGACATTCCGGCTGGATGACCTCAAGGAGGGAAAAATCACCGGTTACAGCCAACAATTCGGTACCGCCGAGTTCGATCTTGGTGCCTTTGAGCGCATCGAAATGAACATCGGCAACCTCGAACTCGAGCAATACCGCCCGAAACTCGGCTGGTAAACCTTCCGAGCTCCCACCATGAAACGGCTCCTTCCTTTAGCGCTCATCGCTCTCCTCGCTCACGGTCCCGCCTGTGCTGAGCGGCTCGCCATCCAACTTGTTGAGGACGCCGAGCTGGAGTCCGAAATCGCCGACGAGCTGGCCCCCGAGGCGACTCCTGCCGCGGCCACTCCGGCGCCGCCGCCCAACCGCTTGCTGGCCACCGACGGCAGCGAGCTTCCCGGCACGCTTGGCGAGCTGGTTGCCGGCTCCGCAGGCGAGGCGCCGGACTTGCTCTGGCTTGCCGCGCCGACAGGTGAGCCACTCAGGCTCAAACAAGCGAAGGTCTTGGAAATGCGCCAGGACGCCCCAACCGCTGATCCGGGCGAGCATTATGCCCTGCTGACTCTCAACAACCGTGACTCGCTACGCGGCGAGCTCGTTGCCCTTGATGAGGAAAATGTCACCCTGCGGACACGCTTCGCCGGCGACCTGAAATTCCGCCGCGACATGATCGAGTCGCTACACATTGTCCATCGGCCTACCAGTCTCTACTCGGGCCCTAAACCTGGCGATTTCACCCTCACCTCCCAAGGGTGGAGTCAGAAGGGCGACAGCCTCATCGCCAAAGGCGGCCGCGCAATCACCAAGATTGCCTATCCTGAGTGCTTCCGGCTTGCCATGGACATCGAGTGGAAGCTCGAGCGCAAAGCCCAGCCGCACTTCGCCATCGCCTTCCTTGCCAAGGACAACGCAGGCCGTGCCAGCGGCGGCTATGAGTTTTCCTGCCAAGGCGACTACATCGACATGCGCAAGCGCGAGGGTATTGATGCCGACTCCCTTGGTGACGGCGCCGAACTCAGCGGCCTGGACGACAAGGACAAGATGCGGCTTGAGTTGCTTGTCGACACCCGCTCCGGGCTCATCCTCATGCTCATCGACGGGCGTTTGGTTCAGGAATGGACCGACGCCTCCCCCGTGAAACCCGACGCTGCCAACGTCCTCGAGTTGGCCGCGGCCTCCGGCGGCCAAGAGCTCCGCGTTTCATCCATCAACTTGGCAACTTGGGATGGCAACCGCGGCTCAGTGACCAACGAAGACTCCGCGATTGCCGCCAGTTCAGCGCCTACTGGCCCTCAAACCCTTCTGCTTCGCAACGGCGACACTGTTCAAGTCGATCAAGTCTTCATCAAGGAGGGAAAAATCTCCGCCAAAACCAACCATGGCGACGTGATCATCCCGATCTCCCGCGCCAGCCTCGTCGGCCTCAAAAAGCCCGCCGGCAACCCACCAACCCCCAAGAAGCGCTCGGGCGACGTCCGCGCTTGGCTCCCCGACGGCAGCCGCCTGACCTTCCGCCTCGACTCCCTAAGAGAGGGCAAGATCACCGGCTCGAGTCAGCAGTTCGGCACCGCCGAGTTTGACCTCAAGGCTTTCGAGCGCATTGAGATGAACCTCGGAAACCTCGACCTCGAGCGACAACGTCCGCGGCTTAACTGGTAAATGAAGCACTTCCTCCTTCTGGCCCTCGTCGCCCACGGCGTGGCGGCTGCCAATCCGGCAGCCACCGTGGTGACCCTTGATGAAAAGGAGCTCACCGGCACCCTTGACACTCTCGTTGACGCCCCTGGCGAGGCTCCCAGCCTGCTTCTCAAAGGTGAAGGCAACTCCCTAACCCTCAAGCAGGCGGACATCCTCGAGATGCGTCTCACGGCGGACACCCCTGCGGCTGCGCCCGGCCAACAGGCCGTGCTTACCTTGAACAATGGTGACGCCGTGCGCGGCAATCTAGGCGCCGTCAGCGATACGGAAGTAACGCTGCAAACCAGTTACGCGGGAGACTTGACGTTTCGCCGCGACATGATCGCAAGCCTGCGCCTGGCGACTCAGGCGGCGGTTCTCTTCACCGGTCCCGTGCCGGAACAATGGACCTTCACCCCCTCCGCCGGCGCATGGTGGCTGGACGCAGGAAGCCTCAGGGTGACGGCCAAGGGGCAGGCCGCCGCCAGTCTGAAATACCCGGAGAAATTTCGCCTTGGGGTGGATCTCGAGTGGAAGCACGACCCGCGGCGCTTCCCCCGCTTTACCCTAGCGTTCCTCGCCGGCGATGGCGACACCGCCCACACAGGCTATCAACTTGACTGCCAAGGCGAGTACGTTGACCTGCGCAACCGCCAAGGGGGCGAGAATGCCGAGCCAATTGGTTTTGCCGAGGACGTCATCGAGTTCATTGAAAAGCCCCGGGTCCGCCTGGAACTGCTGGTTGACACGCTCAGCGGGACGATTTCCATGCTTGTCGATGGCCGAACGGTCGGCACATGGAAGGACCGGACGCCTCTTCCAGCGGCCGCGGCCTCCCGCTTGTTGTTCCTCAGCGACACCAACTCACAGGAGTTGCGCGCCTCCCACGTCACCGTCGCCACATGGGACGGCAACCTGATCGCCGCGGCCGCCGAGGACCCGGCCACCACCATGATCGTCAGCGGCCCTACCCAGCAACTCCTGCTTGGCAATGGCGATGTCGTTCAAGCCGAGCATCTCGAGGTCAAAGATGGCCACGCCAAAATCAAGACGGCCCACGGTGACTTCCGCATCCCCACACAGCGGATCCGCTCGTTTGCCAGCATCAAGCAGCCAGGCAACCCGCCCACCCCGAAGAAAATGCGCGGTGATGTCCGCGCCTGGTTCCCCGACGGCGGTTCGATCACTTTTCGCCTCGATGCCCTCAAGGATGGCAAGGCCACCGGCTTCAGCCAATCCTTCGGCACCGCCGAGTTCGATCTCCGCGCCTTTCAGCGCATCGAGATGAACCTCAGCAATCGCGCCCTCCTAGCGAAGCGCCCACGCTAGCGCCCGCTTGCCCCTCAATCAGCGCCGATCGCCGCTCCCAAAGCCTCCAAATACTCCGCACGGGTCATCTCAAACCCGCCGAAGGTCGCCAGATGCGGCGTAAGCCACTGGGTATCAAGAAGAACCACCCCTTCCCCGCGCAACCATTCCACCAAGGCCACAAGGGCCACCTTGGAGGCATCCGTCTTACGCGAGAACATACTCTCGCCAAAAAATGCCCGCTGCAGTCTCACGCCGTACAGGCCGCCCTGCAGGCCCTCCGCGTCCCAGACCTCCACCGAGTGGGCAAACCCCAGCTTAAACAGCTCGTGATAGCTCTCCTTGATGGTTGTATCGATCCACGTTGGATCGCGGTCCGCGCAGCCAGCCATGACCCCAGCAAAATCCGTGTTCATGCGCAGCTCAAACGGGCAGCGGCGCAGCCGCCTTGCCAGTCCGTGGGGGATGTGGAACCGCTCATCCAGGGGGATGACCCCGCGCCGCAGGGGGGAAAACCAGCTCAGCTCCCCGCCGTCGGCCATTGGAAAGACCCCTTGGGCATAGGCGCCCAGCAGGACATGCGGCGGAATCGCTTCGCTCATCGCCAAACAAGATGCTGCAAATCACCCGATTTTGGAATTTGGAAATTTGTTCCCCAGAGCGTAACTGTTCCCCATGCACCCACGCCTCGTCATTGACCTTGCCCTCCTGCCCGAGGAAGGTGGCAGCTTTTCAGGCGATTTGGCCCCGGAAATCTTCGACCTGCCCGCCGATGACGACGCCAAAGCAGCCGGCCCGCTGTCCTACGATATTTACGCCCAGAGGTTCGAGAGCGAGCTCCTGCTCACCGGGGTAATCTCCGCGCCCTTTGAATTCACCTGCGTCCGCAGCCTCGACCGCTTTGTCCAAACCATCCGTCTGCCAGGGACCGCCATCTCCCTGGAAATCACCGGCGCGGCCGAAATGGATGTCACGGAAGCCTTACGTGAGGAGGTTTTGATCAACTTCCCGGCCCACCCGCGGTGCGACCACGCCGATGTCCCGATGGTCTGCGAAATCGACCCTGCTTATTTAGCAGTGGACAAAGTGCAACCGGATACCTTAGACAACGCGGCCCCGAGCGGGGGGGACGATCGTTGGTCCGCCCTTGATGCTCTAGACAATCTCGATAACGAACGTTAACCCAGCACGACCATGGCCGTTCCAAAACGCCGCGTTTCCAAGTCCAAGCAAAAACTCCGCCGTTCCGCCAATCGCTGGCGGGCACCGAAGTTCAAATCATGCCCGGAGTGCAGTTCGCGCATTCCTTCCCACATCGCCTGTCCCTCCTGCGGCTACTATCGTGACCGCCAGGTGCTTGACGTCGATGCTCTTTGAGGCCCCCCGCCTCCTTGACCGTCCCATGAACCAGCCGCCTCGCTTTGCGATGCGGCCGTTTTTGTTCCCACCGATTCCGAGCCAATGAAAGTTGCCGTTGATGCCATGGGGGGCGATCGCGCCCCGGAAGTTGTTGTCGAAGGCGTGCGCGATGCCCTGCGCGCCAACGCCAAGATCCAGCGCCTGTTCCTTGTCGGCGATGCCCCGCTCGTCGAGGCCGAGTGCCGCCGGATCGGCTTGGATGATCCACGCATGACCATCGTCCACGCCCCGGAGACCATCGGCATGGCCGAGCCCGGCGCCAAGGCGGTGCGTAAAAAGCGCCACTCGTCGATCGCCGTTGCCATGGACTTG
The DNA here is from genome assembly GCA_044373535.1 of Akkermansiaceae bacterium. GTDB lineage: Bacteria > Verrucomicrobiota > Verrucomicrobiia > Verrucomicrobiales > Akkermansiaceae > JBILQA01. Next base: position 5,320 of record JBILQA010000018.1, read on the forward strand.
GTGAAATCCGGCGATGCAGATGCCTTCGTGAGCGCAGGCAACACCGGCGCCGCCGTCGCCGCAGCCACCCTGAAGTTGCGTCTGCTCAAGGGCGTCGAGCGTGCCGGCATCGCCTCGCCGCTGCCCAACGAGCACGGGATCTGCAATATTCTCGATGCCGGGGCCAATCCGGAGGCTAAACCGCGCCATCTGGTGACCTACGCGGTCATGGGCAGCGTTTATGCCCGCCATGTCCTTGGCGTGAAGGAACCCGTCGTCGGCCTCATGTCCAACGGCGAGGAGGACGAAAAGGGCACCACTTTCACCAAGGAGGCCTTTGCCCTGCTGCGCCAGACGCCAAACATTCGCTTCATCGGCAATGTCGAGGGCCACGACCTATTTGAAACCCGCCTCGATGTGGTCCTCTGCGACGGATTCACCGGCAACATCGTCCTCAAGAGCTGCGAGGCAACCGCCAAGGCCATGGGCAAGTGGCTCAAGCTCGAGTTCAAGCGCAGCCCGATGCGGACCCTCGGCGCCGCCATTGCCCAAGGCGCCTTCAAGGCCGTGAAGCAAAAAAGCAGCTACGAGACCTATGGCGGCAGCCCGCTGCTGGGCGTAAATGGCGTCGTCATCATTGGCCACGGCTCATCGTCTGCTCTGGCCATCCAAAATGCCATCGGCGTGGCCGTCGAAGCCGTTGCCCACAAGGTCAACCCGCTCATCGAGGAGGCACTGGCCGCTCTGAACTCCGCCGAGTAAGGCGGCTGGCCAAAGGCTCTCAGGATTGCCTAGCTCATCCGAGCTGGGCTCCGCGGTGATCCACCTTCCGCCGCCGAGGCACCGCCAAACCGCTTCTGGACGAAAGCGATCCGCGCAGCCTTGGTTTCTCCTGGGTGGTTACGGACATGCTCCGCCACCGGCCTGAGGCGCTTGAGCAGTCCGACGCCATTGGCCATCTGGATCGCCAGTCCCGGGCGGGCGTTGATTTCGATCATCACCGGGCCCGTCAGATCATCAATCATCAGGTCCACCCCCAAATATCCCAATCCGGTCATCTCGTAGCATTCCGCGGCGATCGCCAGCAATTCATCCCAAAACGGCACCTGCAGGCCCACCAGCGGAACGCCTAAATCCGGATGCTGGTTGATGGACCTCCCGTGATGGATGGCGCGCACCGTCATGCCGCTGCCGAGGTCGATGCCCACACCGATTGCCCCTTGGTGGAGATTTGCCCGCCCGTCGGATTGGCGTGTTGCTGCACGCAGCATGGCCATCACTGGATAACCGTGAAGCATCACGATGCGGATATCCGGGCTCCCTTGAAAGCTGATGTCCATCAATACCTTGGTTGGGGTGATCAGGCACTCGAGCAAGCCTTGGTCGCGGCGGCCGCCGAGGCTGTACAAGCCCGCAAGGATATTGGATGCATGGCGACGTAGCTCCTCCATGCTTATCTCCTTGCCGCTGGGCTTGAAAAACCGGTCGCCCGCGCGCCCCGCTATGACCAGCACGCCCTTCCCACCGCTTCCGCGACATGGCTTCATGACAAATGAATCACGTGCGCCGATCAACTGGTGCAGGCGCGCGACGTCGCGTGACGTCTCGACGAGTCCAAAGTTCGCCGCCGTGGCAATCCCGCGCTGCGCCGCAAGCCTCTTGGTGGTCAGCTTGTTGTCAACCAGCGCATAGAGCCGGCGCGGGTTGTTTGGCAGCAGGTAGCCAGCATTGCGCATATTGATGCCGACCACCCCGAGGCCCCGGAGCTCCCCCGGAGTGCGCAACCAGCGGTGCCACCAGCGCTTCATTGGATTTCCTGGAAGTTGCGGAAGCGGACCAACTCACTCAAGCGATACCCGGTGAAGCGTCCGATAAGTATGATCGCCGCCAATAGGATCAATAGCAGTTCGGGGAAGTAGAACGCCCAGTACTGCATCTGCCGGATCTGCATGAATAGGTATGCCAGCACCGCCACCAGCAAACTGCCCCCCACCTGAATCAAGGCGTTGCGCTTCCCCTCCTCTTCCCAAATCAGCGACATCCGCTCAATTGTCCACGCCAGGATAATCATCGGAAACACCGTGCTGCGCATCCCGGAGCCAAAGCCATAGTGGTAACTCACCACGCTCATCAGCATCATCAACAGGCTCACAATCACCACACACGCCGCCACCCGCGGCACCACCAACAAATTCAACCGCGACAACAAAAACCGAAAATACAAACCCGCCGCGACGATCACAGAGAACATCAGCAACCCGGGAACCAGCTCAATCTCCAACAAAGCCAACGCGATCAAGACCGGCATGAAGGTACCCAACGTGGGAATACCCACCAAGTTCCTGAGCACCACCACCACAAATGCTCCAAGTGGAATAAGCACCACATAGCGAAACACTGCGCGATCGGCAGCCGGCAGCGCCAATATCGTGGAAATCATCATCGGCGATTCCCGCAAGGCGGTGAACTGCTCAATCGGCACACGGTCGCGCAAAACCGTGAAGCCAACCTCGGAATTCTCCCCGCCATAAACCTCCACCAAGGGCCCTGGCCCGCGATGCCAAACAAACACGCGCCCCTCCAAGGTCCGCCCGGGATCCTGAGGGTCGACGACCTTCCATTCCTGGCCAGTGAAATATTCAATCAACGGCAACATTGGCTGCCGGCCCCGCCGCTCCTCCAACCTCACGCCATGGGCCAAGCGCGCCGGCACCCCCGCTGCCTGCAGCAGCTCAAGCGCCACGCCCACCGGCACCACCGCGGATGAATCCTGCAGGACATCCTGCCGACGCAGCATCGACACCTCCTGCGAGTCACCCGCAAGCATCAGCAACAACTCGGTGACCAGCGTGGATGCATCCGCAGAACGCGCGCGGGCTCGCCCGATGAGCTCCTTGGCCGCCGCCAACTCGATGCCCGCTAACTCCGTCGGCTCAAGCCCCTCGGGCTCAGGCTCCCCGGCCACCGCGCCAGCCCCTGAGGGCCCTCCCAGCGACAGCCGGATCCGATAGTAAAGCGCCTGCCCACCCTCCCGGGCCGGCATCCCACCGGCGGACCAAACGGCCTCACGCCGGGCGTTTTCCGCGGTGACGTGGAAACCGTAGCCAAGCGAGCTGGCTCCCTGGCTGGCCGACTCCACCTGCCCCCCTTGCGGCAGCGCCAGCACCGCCTTGACCGGCCGACCGGTCGCCAGAAATGACACACGCGCCTCGATGACCCATTCGGACACCTGCTCGCCGGTGAAAAATGGAATCCTCAATACCAAAGACTTGTATGCTGCCGCGGAGCCCCCAACGAGCACCAGCAGGCCAACCACCAGAAAGAGCTTAACACGCGCTGCCATACCTCAAGGTCAGCGAAAGATCTTCTGGTCGGCGAGAAACGCACGATCCGGATCAACCCAACCGAGGATCTTTAAATCCGCGCGACCAATCAAAATGGGCGCCGTCATGTTGTCCCTGTCATTAAGGGTAAACTCTCCGCGGATACGCCGCGCGCCAATCCGATACGCCAGCTTGACCACATTGCGCTGCTCGAGGGGCAGCCCCGGGCGCTTGATCTGAACCTTCCGCACCAACGGCGCTTCATGCCCCATCTTCTGCTTTTTATCCCCGTCCATCCACGTGATCTCAAAGCGGATCCACTTTTGACCGTCGCGCTCAAACATCTCTTGGTTCTCCGCGTGGATCGAACTGAGGTGCGCCCCGGTGTCCAGCTTACCGAGCAACTTCCGCCCCTTCTCGCCACCCACGAAGATCCACTCGCACCACCCGAAAACCTGCACTGGATCCGGACTGATCGGCCGCGCGACTACCGGCGGCGCATCGATCATTTCCTCCCCGCTCCGTTCCGGTAGTTCCTCAAAAGCCACCTCGCTGGCGGCCCCGCTTGTCGCGCTCTCGACACCAGCCGCCGCTCCCATCGGGCCAACTAAGCACCCAAGCGCCAGCGCCGCTAGCAACCGCTGCTCCCGCACCAATGAAATCATCCTGAGTGACTGAATGTCCATACCCATAGCCAGTGATTCAACTGTCCACCCATGTGATTGCAACGAATTTCACCTTGGCGGCCATGACCTTGAGCCCTGCCGCCGCCGCGTTCAAGACATGCTCCATCCCCGCCCCCACTGCCGACCGAAGGTGAGATCTTTAACCTTTCCTAATTTCTAATTTGCTAGTTTCGCCGCCATCCGTCAGGCTGACACGGCCTATGAAAACAATTGCCTTGATGACAGCCATGGCGCTGGGCCTGCTTTGCCAGCCCGGTTCGGCGGCTCCCGTGGCAACTAGCTACGAGGTGAAGCAGGGCGATAGCCTCGCGGCCATTGCGCGCCAGCATAAGGTCACCTCCGCAGCCCTTGCGGCGGCAAACGGGATAAAGGACCCATCGAAGATCACCATTGGCCAAAAGCTCAAGATCCCGCGCTTGTCTGGCACAGCGCCAAGCGCCCCGGCAACCGCCCCGGCCGCCCCGGCCGCCCCGGCAAGCGCCCCGACCGTTCCGGCCCCCCGCGTCCCGACCGCGGACACCACGAGGGAGCACGTTGTTGCTGAGGGCGATAGCCTTTACCGCATCGCCAAGGCGGCGGGCGTGACCGTGGCGCAACTCGTCGCGGCCAATCCGGGGACCGCTCCCAACACGCTGCGCATTGGCCAGAAACTCAAGGTGCCCGCCTCCGCCAACGCCCCGGCCAGTGGAACCACGGCAGCTGCCGCGCCAAAGAACCCACCAATTGCCACTGAGCCACATGCACAGGCGACGGCCGCCGTCACTGTCACTGCGCCCGCCCCGAGCGTCACCGCTCCGAACCTGCGGGCTCAGCCACCCGTGGCTGCTCCGACGCCGCCCGCGGAGGTTGAAATCCCTGAGAAGCAACCGATTCCACCGACGAGCGGGATTCAACTCGTCAAGCTGACCAGCCGAATGACCTTTGTCGAATTCGCCACAGCCCACCAAACGACGACCGAAAGGCTCAACACCCTCAACGGCTGGAACCTCACTCCCAATGCCGTGCTTGCGCCCGAGTCCGAGTTCTGGGTTCCCAAGCGCTAGTCAGGCGCGACCTTGCCGGTTCCCGCTTGGAATCAGTGGATTAGGCCATAGCTTCGGCCTGCCATGAATTCTCTTCCCCCCCAGGATCAGGCCCTGCATGAACTCCTCAGCGGCTACGGGCCCGGCCTTGCGCCCCCGCGGCCATGGGAATATTTGCCTGCCAACCGGGGTCAAAACGCTCTCGCTCTTCAAGGTCCTGGGTGCTTTTTCGCCGTCCCGCTTGAGCCCGCAGCCGCGGTGAAAATTTGCCTTCTGCGCGATCCGCGGACATTCGTCACCATTCCGCCCGCTCACCAATGCTTCTGGTTTGTCGCCAATCGCCGGGGCTTCACCTTCTTGCGCATTTCCAGCGACCGCACCTTGGAGAAGATCCACCTCGCCGCACCTGATTCGCAGGTCTTCTTCGACGCCGCCAACTCTCTAGCCAACGCCCTCGCTATCGACTCGCGCAGCACCTCCCATCCGTGGGAGCGGCAGACCGCCGGCATCGCTGCCGCCATGCAGATCTTCATTCTCGCCTGGGAAAACTCCCGCCCGCCCGCAAGGAGTGGAACCACCCGCCGGTCACGACGCAAAGGCCCATCAGTCAAAATGTTGCATGACTGGTTCGGAGCCAACTTGACGCGTTCGCTTAAGCTCGAGGATGCGGCTGCGCATTTCCAAGCCAGCCCGCGGCAACTCCTGCGTATGCTCAAGGAAGCCAGCGGCTTCGGTTTCACTGACCACCTAGTCCTCCATCGCCTGCTCGAATCGCGCGACTTGCTCATGCAGACGCGTGCATCCATCACGGAAGTCGCCGCAGCCGTTGGGTTCACCAGTCGCGAGGCGTTCATCCGGCGGTTTGGTGCCACATTTGGCATGCCGCCCCTACAATTTAGAAAGCGCTGGGATTCTGCGACCTTAGCCACAGAGCTGAAAACGCTTGGGCACTTCCATGGCAGGCTCCCTGTCCTCTGGGAGAACTCCGTGCCCACGGCCCCAGCGGATCTCTCCAACCCTCAGACGCTCATCATCTCCAATGCCACTCCCGACATTCTCGAGATGTTCGCCGTGGCACGCACCGGCCAGCGCTCGCGGGTCGCCATCCTTCAGCGCGGCGCCATGCTTGCCATCCACTGCGATCACGCAGGAAGCCATTGGGCCGCCGCTAAACCCCACAACTCCAAACAGGTAACCTTCACCACACCGGTCGGCCATTGCATGGCATTACTTGATCCGGCACGCTTTGACTGATCACTTCTCATCGCTGGTCTCGTCACGTTGATAGATCGGCAACTGCCTGTAGGGAACCGAGAAGGCCAGAACCATCATGGACGTCGCATACACCGGTCCCGCCTCGCTGGCCTCCCATGAGCCGTCCTCGCGCTGCTTGCCAAGATACTGGCCGTACATCCAGGACCCATAAGTATCCCAGTACCGCCCGCCCATCTGAAACATTGCCTGGGCGTTGTAGTAGTTGCCATAGGTCTCATACTCGCGGCCCGGTAGTTGCCGGAAGTCGCCCATAATGAAATCCGCCGCCTTGATCGTTTCAGGCTTGCCGTGCATACCGCAGAGCTCAAGACACAGCAGGCCCATACCCGTAAGCGTTTCGCGATGGCTTTCGGTATTCATGTAGCCGAAGCAGCCAAGCTTCTTGTCCTGCAGGCTAAGGACATAATTGAGCGCCTTGGTAATTGCCTCATCCGGCACCGCGGCGCCATTTCCTTTGGCCGAGCGCAAGGCCATCAATGCCCATCCGCTGCACGATAGGTCACTGTCATAAGAGTTCGGATGATATCGCCAGCCGCCGCGGTATTGCTCCTGCTTCTCCACCGCCTGGGCCTTCAGGATGACCTGCAGGGCGGACTTTAAGGTCTTGTTGATCCGCTCTTGGCGCACCGGATCGACCATCCCGCTGACTTCCGACAAGAACAAGGTGCTGATGTTGTGGCCATACATCGGTCCGTTGCCGCGGTTCTCAGCCGTCAGCATGCCCGTCTCCATCTGGTGGTTGAGGACGAAGTCAACGCAGCGGGTAATGACCTCCGCGTGCGGCCCGCCACTTGGCTGGTAGCCTTTGGATAAAAACGCCATCCCCACCAGCGCGGGAATCGCCGTCGTCTTGCCATAGTTCTGCCCAAACGAACCGTCCTCGTTCTGCTGGGAAATAAGATAAGCAAGCCCACGGTCAATCGCTGGGTCAATTCGGCCGCGCCATGCCGCGAAGTCAAACGCCTCCGCACCCGCGCTGCCAACGCCGACCATCGCAAGGAATAACATAAGTAACATTCTGGCCTTCATCGGTTTTTATCTCCCTCGGCAATCCGTTCAAAATAAGCTTTCACCAACTCCCGGTAATCTTCCGGAATGACCACCGCGCCGCTGCTGCCGACGTCGGAGCGCAGACTCGCTTGAATCTTATCCCAGTCGCCGGCGGAAACACCAAGCTTGGCCAACTCCGGCGGCACATCGCCCACCGGCTCGTCGCGCATTCCCACCTGCGCCGGTGTCCCCTGACCAGGTGCCTGGCTTTCCGTCGGTTGCGACGGTTGTGGGGCGCTCGGCGGCGCCCCCCCAGGGCTCTGCGCGGCGGCAAGGTCAAGCGCGGCGGCAGCCTGCTCGGAAGCTCGCGCGGCCTGCGCGGCCGATTGAGCCTGGGCGGCCTGGGAGGACGCTTGCGCCGCCTGCGCCAACGCATCGCTTGGTTTGGCGGCTTCCCCAGGTGCGGCAGCAGCGGGAGTGTTCTTGTCGGCGGCCTGGCGAATAGCCGCAGCCGCTTGATCAAATCCCTTGGCCGCAGCGGCCAAGGCTTCAGCGGCCTTACCGTGCTGCGGTGCCGCGTTTGCCGGCGCTCCCTGCTTGCCGGACTCCATCGCTTGCTGCGCCGCCTTGGCCGCCTGCTGAGCCTGTTGGACTGCGGGTCTCGCCGGACGAGCAGCGGCCGCTTCCTGGCCAAGGTTTACCGCTGCTGCGGCCACGGCGGACGCCTCTTCACTGGCATTTTTCTGCGCGGCCTGCATCGCGTCCGCGGCGGTCGATGCTTCCGCTTGGGCTTGAAGCGCTTGCTGGCGACCCGCCTCTTGCGCGGCGCGCTCGCCAAGGGCAGTGGCCGCCGCGGCGGCGGCCGGTTCCTGCCCCGGCTGGGCGGCGGCATCTCTCAGTTTTCGTGCGGCGGCCTTCATGTCCTGCGCCGCCTTGGCGTGTTCCGCGGCGGCCTGTTCCTGCTGGCCTTTCTCAGCTGCTGCAGCACCCGCTTTGGCCGCTTCCGCGGCGGCTTCCGCCTGGACGGCCGCCTGGCCGGCGGCCTGCGGTGCCGTCGGCTTATCACCCAAGGCCTTGGCTTCTTTGGCAATCGCCGCGGCCTCCCCGGCGCCCGCTGCTGGGGGCTCCGCTGAAGACTTTGTTGCCGCAGCTTCTGCCTGCTTCTCAAGGGTTTCCTGATTAGCCGCCGCCTCGCGCGCGCGCACTGCCAGAGCCTCGGCTTGGCGGGCAGCGTGCTCCGCCTGCGCCTTGGGATTGGTTTTCAGCTGCTCGGCCACCGCGCGCGCAACTTCTTCCTGACGGCGTTGAAGGTCATCCGACTGCTTTGCCTGCGGGTCCTTCGCCGCGTTTTCCGCCGCCTCCCGCGACAGCGCCCGCTCTTGCATCGCCAACTCATTGAGCTGCGCCTGTTTCTCCGCATCTTGGGAGGCCTTGTCCATCGCCCGGCGGATCGCCTCGATCTTCCTCAGCGCCTCCTCCGCGTGCATACGGGATTTTTCCGCAGCCACCTGCCGGTCGCGTGCGCTGTCCTGCAGCGGAGCCGCGGTGGCCTCGTCACGCGCATCCTCGGATTTTTTGGCTGCCTCAGTGGCCAGATCGGCCACCGCCGGCGCATTCTTGGCCACTTCCTGCAGCTTTTCGCCCGCAGATTCCAAGCCCTTGTCCACCTCGGCAAATCGCTGCTGGGCCTCTTGCGGAATCGCCTCCTTGTCGAGTTGACGTTGAACCTGCGCCAACTTCTCGCGCGCTTCATTAATTTGACGTGCCGCGTCGTCCAGGTCCTTGCGCGCCTCCTCGTAGCGCTCTTTGACCTGCTCGCCGGCGATGGATTTTGCTCCATCCTCAATCCGCAGAAGCAGTTCCCCGGAGCGACCGATGCCAGGTCCGCCAAACGCGGGCGGCAGCCCGTCCTTGGCCACCATGCGCAGGCGCACTTCCCGCATCTGCGGATTCTTGCGCGCCAAGGCTGATAAGTTAAGCCGATCACGCTCAATGATGCTCCGCCCGGGCGCCACCTCCCGCTCAAGCGGCCACGCGATTTCCGCCGCACCATCGATCTTCAACTCGTAGCCAATCGTCTCCACACGGATGTCGTCGCTGGCTTGGAAATCAATCGGTAGCACATCGTCGCGATTCACCCGCAGCTCGCCGCCCTTGGGTGCCAATAGCGCAATGACCGGCGGATTGTCCGCCTTGACCGTCAGGACCGCTTTCCAGCCTTCCAACTTCTTGCCGGTCACGTGGTTGAGCGTCACCGTACGCAACCCGCTGGCGCCAGGCTCGGCGCTGAAGCTCACCTCAATCCCGCCATCCGGCTGCATCATCAAGGGAATCGATTTCGTCCCATCGCTGAGCACGCCGCCGGTCACCCCTTCCGGCACCTTGCCGGTCAAGGTGATCCGCGTGTGCGCCAATACCTCCAACTCCCCGGGAACACTCACTTGGAATGCCTCCATCCCCGTGTACTCCGGAAAATTCAACACCAACCGCGCATCGCTCACCACAGGTTTTGGCCAGACTTTCACCTGGAAGCTGTCGCTCATTTCACGGCCGTCACGCACCTGAAAGCGAAAACTCCGCTCCGCTTGAGCCAGAAAATAGCCAAACCGCCCATCCGCGCCGCGCCGCAAGCGCTCCTCCACAGGCACCCGGTCTTCCGCCTCGATCCTCAGCGTCAACGACTCCGGCACCCGACCGGATGCCTCAATGCTGATCCTCACCTCTTCCCCCTCGAGCACCTCCATGTCCCCGGGCCGCACCAAGAAGTGCAGCGCCCCAGCGTTCCCCAACTGCGAAAATGGGTTGATCGTCCGCGCCAGCAGTCGCGCCATCGTCCCGGGCGACACCACAAACAACACTAGCCACACACAGCCAATCGCAGCCAACGGCCGCACCCAGCGCTTCAGCGAACTCCGGTTCACCTCGTGGTCCGGATCCAGCGACTTCACGTCAACCACCGCCGCGGCCACCAAAGCGTCTAACAACACCGCGGACACCCCCTTGCCGCGCTCTGGCATGCCAACCGCGCTGCTAAGGCGCTCGTCGAGCTCCGGGTGGTGGCTCTCGAGCCAGCCGGCAACGCGCAAGAGCGGGAGCTTGCGCCGCATTGGCTTCCAGACCCATCGGTGAATCGTCCCGGCCACAGCGAGCAAAACCGCCATGAGCAAGGGCCAACGCGCGGCGGTCGACAATCCGCCGGCCAGCCAGTCCAAGCCAACCGCTAACAACAGCCCGGCCACCAAGGTGGTCGCCACCGCAGCGCATCCGCGCAGCAGCCAGACGCGCCGGATCCGCATGATCACCGCATCGAGCACCTGCTTGATCTCCGCGGGCACTTCTTGGCGGCGCTCGGCTTCGGATGGTTGGCTCATGATAATTTACTAATTGTTAGGAAATAACTCATCTCAAGGAAGTCCCGAGTGGCGCCGCAGCGACCACTCGGCGATGACCAGCGCGGCAAAAATCACCATCAGCGGCCACCAATCCCACAACCTGGTTTCGCGCAGTTCTTCACGCTCAACCCGCTCCTTGAGAAAGAGCTCCGCAAGCTTCCCGGCCTCCGCCACCTCCACCACCCGGCCGCCGGAAAGCTCCGCCGCGCGCCCCATGAACTGGCTGTCGCGGGTCGTTTCTGAGAGCTCCACTGGCACTCCATTGGCACCCACGGTGATACGCGCAACGACCCGCTCACCACTTGCGGTAAGCGAACTCACCTTCACCCCCTCAAGCACCACGTCGTAGCGCCCCGCCTCGAGAGGCCCCGCCTTGGCCGCATAGAGCCCAGGGGAATCCTTCACCGCAGTGAGCGGTATGCTGCTCAACCGCTTGCCATCGCGCCACAGCTCCGCCTCGACTTTCTCATCCATCAACGGCGCCATCCCCTCATCACGTAGCCGCGCTGTCACCATCACCTCGTCATCCACCGAGTACCCCAGCCGGTCGGTTCCGATCCGCGCACCGCGGGATCCCCCGCGCAGGTTTGGCCCCGCGCCCCATCGCGTCAGCTGACCCCAGAACCGGTGATGGTAAACATCTCCAGCGCCCTCGCGCAGCCGCCACGTGTGGTCGGTCAAAATCGCCGCCACCTTGCCCAGCCCGGTCTGACTGGTGACCAGGATCGCGCGATCTTTTTCCGCCTGTTGACGCGCGGCAAGAACCCCTAGCGCATCCCCCAGTTGGCTCGCATTCGTTGGCACCTCCCTCACATTCTCAACCGGCCCCGCATACAGCAACACCTCCGCACCTGGCTTCACCGACACCGCTGGGTGACGCCAACGCAGCACCGGAAACCCCGCCCACAGGCTTTCATTCTCCAGTCGGCTTTCGCTTTGCGCTGTCACCGGATGCCCGCTCCCCGCCGCGGTCAGACGCATCCGGAAGTCGCTCGTGGCTTCAAAATAGCTCTTAGTCCCTGGGACCCACGTCACCGGAAGCAACTCCCGCGCGGCCTCGCAATTATGCCCATGGGGCATCGACCGCGGGCCGGCCATCATGCCCAACATCGCACCACGCTCCACCACGCAGCGGCGGATGATCGCCCACACTTCCGGCGTGATCAAATCCGGCCCGACATCGCCTAACAAGATCACGTCAAACTTCCGCCACTCAGCCTCGGTGGTTGGCAGGCGGGTTGCGCGCGAGTCGCGGAACTCCCGGCTGGCGGACGCAGGAATGACATCATCCGCCTGGCCTTCAACGGCTTCTGGGTGCTGCAGGACATACTGCAGATGTACCGATCGATCGCGACCGTAGAACAGGTTGCGCAGGTAGCGGAATTCCCAGCGCGGATAACTATCAATAAGAAGCACATTGGTGCGGTCCTCGGTGACGGCCGTCTCGAACTTCCAGATATTGTTCTCGCTGAACCGCTCGCCGTCCCGGGCATCGATCTCAACTCGGTATGCGCTAACCCCGTTGGCATCCGGAACATCCTGAAAGCGAAGCTCTTCGCGATAGTTGTCGGAGCTCACCTTGATCTCGCGCTCGGCAACTATCTTCTCGTTGCGGATCAGCGCCACCTTCACGGTTTCGCCGGAGTAGCCATCGATCTTGACCACCGCGCGGATTCGGAGCCGGTCGCCAAGGTACACGGCGTCAGGAGCATCGACCGAAATGAGGGCGAGGTCGCGCGGCGCCTTGGTGCTGCCGACGGCCACGATGCCAATCGGCGCATCCATGATGCCAAATCTCCGCGCCACATCCTCAACCCGGCCGCCGCGGTTGTGGCGCCCGTCGGTCATCATCACCACGCCGGCAATCTGATCCGGTGCGGTTTGATCCAGAACACCTTCCAGCGCGCCGACCAAGTCGGTTACCTGATCCCAGCCCTCGCTGGTCGCCTCGTCCGCGGAGCGAACTCCCCGCGCCACGCGAATCTCGCGTACTTTCAATCCCTTGCTGAGCTTCTCGCGCAGCTTGCCAGCCTTCACCGCCTGCTCCGCCGCCTCCAGGCGCGTGGTTGTTGCTCCATCGTCCTTCAAATTCATTGAAGCACTTTCATCCCAAACCATCACCACCTCGCGGCGCAAATCCCGCGTCTCATGCCGCGACCACACAGGCTCAAGCAGAACCCAAACGACCACCGCCAACGCCCCCAGCCGCAGGCCGACCATCCAGCGTCCCCGCTTCTGGCTAACCACCCCGCGCTCATAGCGATACATCTGCCAGACAAGTTCCGCCGCGGCACCGGCGGCCAAGGCAACCAGCCACAGTGGCCACGTCGCATTGAGCATCAGGAAATTCCCCATCCCTTGGATCAGCCCGAAGAGCAAGATACTGATGGCCAGCGCGCGGCCGATTCCCTTGAGCCAGTTCATCGTGGCTCCTTTCTGGTTTCTTTAAGCATGTCTGCCGTTCCGGTTGGACGAAGCGTCTGGTCGCCAAAACTTACCGTGTGGTTTTCGGCCATCCGCCGGGATCCTGCGATCCAGCGCCCAAGCGCCGTCTCAACCAACAGCAAGCCAAAGGCTGCCACCATCAGCAGGCGCCACAGTTCGCGGCCAAACGACCGTCCCTCCAGCACTCCGACCATTTCCTCCACCGTCCCCGGCTCGAGAAAATCCATCCGCTTGCGCAAAAACTCCCGGTCCTGATCGGTCCACGCGGCAAACTCGCTTTCGCCCAAGTCCGCTTTGACGACCACGGGCAGCTCGCCGCCCGTCACCCATGGCAACGACTTGCGCAACTCATCGGTCATCTTCACCCGAAACACCCCCGGGCGCGCGGGCGCCTCAATCTCAAGGAATTGCCCCTGCCGACCCACCACCGCGCGGACTGGATACTCGCGCTCATTTGCGTCCATGGCGGTCGTCACCCGGCCCGCATTGCTTTGCTGCGCGCTCGCCGCCGGCCCAAGCACTGCGGAGGGCACCACCTGAAGGCCGCCACCCGACGGCAAGGCCCAGCGCCAAACCGCCTTGGCCAGCCCGCCAACCTCCTCGTAGTAAACCGTCACTGGCACCGGCTTACCAGCCTTGAGCTGGATTTTCGCTTCCCCATCGGTGGTGAATTTCCGTCCATCGATTGTCACCTCAAGCTTATCGTCAGCTGCTAGCTCCATCCGATACTCTCCGCTCTCCGGCGGCGTCAGTTGACCCTCCCACCGCACAGAAAAATCATCCG
>JBILQA010000216.1:0-5328 GCA_044373535.1 Akkermansiaceae bacterium
TTCCTTACCGACGAGATTGACCAAATTCTTTGCGACGACCTTGAGACGACCGAGCGGATTCGCGAGATCGCGGGGAAGATTTCCCGCCGGGCCAAGCGCCGGGTGCACCACTATCCGTCGAGCATCTCGATTTTCGAGAAGGTCGGCGTGCAGAAGCAGGTTGACGAGGCGTTCATGCGCCAAGTGTGGCTGAAGTGCGGTGGCTACATTGTCATTGATGAGACCGAGGCGCTCATTTCCATCGACGTCAACACCGGGCGCAACAAGGGGTCCAAGGACGTGGAGAAGACCATCCTGGAAACCAACGTGGAAGCCGCCCAGGAAGTTGCCCGCCAGCTGCGCTTGCGCAACATCGGCGGCCTCGTCGTGGTGGACTTCATCGACATGCGCCACCGCCGCGACCAAATGGCGGTCTACCGGACGATGAAGGAGCGCATGAAGCGCGACAAGGCGAAGACCCAGGTGCTGCAGATTTCCGCTGTCGGCCTCATGGAGATGACCCGCCAGCGCCTCAACGAGAGTCTGCGCGACACGCTCTATGAGCCCTGCGTTTACTGCCAAGGCCGTGGCCGGGTGAAGACGCCGATGACCATGTCGGTGGAAATCCAACGCAAGCTCAACGCGGTCATCCGCAAGGTCGGCGATTCCGCGGGGGATCTCATCGTTGTCGTCAACAGCGACGTGCTCAACCGTTTCAAGGCGGAAGACAGCGCTCTCTTGGGCGAGCTTGAGCGCCAGCACTCCGGGCGCCTCATCTTCCGCAGCGATCCTGCCCTCCACCGCGAACGCTGGGCCATTATCGACGCTAAAACCGAGAAAACCATCGAGCAGGCGTAAACCAAACGCCGCGGCGAACCCTCACCAAGCCGGGCAGGAAACTGCCCGGCTTTTTCGCGCCCACCGGTCGTCTTCACCCACCAGTCGACCCAGTACCGGCGCACCCAGAAAATTGCCCCTGCCGCCATGCGGGACTATAATAGCTCATGGACATTGGCGTCCCGAAGGAGATCAAGCCGCAGGAGACGCGGGTGAGCATGCCCCCCGGCGCCGTGGCAGATCTCGTTGAGCGCGGCCACCGGCTCATCGTGGAGCGCGGCGCGGGGATGGGCTCAAGCTACCCTGATGCCGCTTACCAAGCGGCCGGCGCGACGCTAGTGGCCAACGCCGCGGCGGTGTTTGGCGCCGCCAAGCTCATCGTCAAGGTCAAGGAGCCCCAAGCGGCCGAGCTTGCGCTGCTGCGCCCCGGCCACCTCCTATTCACCTTCCTGCACTTGGCAGCCAGCCGCGAGCTGACCACCCGCCTGCTGGCCACCGGCTGCACCGCCATTGCCTACGAGACCCTCGAGGTCAACCGGCGCCTCCCCTTGCTTGAGCCGATGAGCGAGATTGCCGGGCGCATGGCGGCCATCGTCGGCGCCTATCATCTGGGAACCCACCGCGGTGGGCGCGGCACCCTGCTTTCCGGCGTCCCGGGCGTCACCGCTGGGCGCGTGCTAGTCATCGGTGGCGGCACCGCAGGGATGAATGCCGCGCGCATTGCCCTTGGCCTCGGCGCGGACGTCACCGTGCTGGATGTTGAGGTTGATCGCATGCGCTTCCTTGATCACGCGCTTCCCGGCGTGCGCACGGCATTTTCCAGCGCCGCCAACCTCGCTCTCCTGCTCCCGCAGGTCGACCTCCTCATCGCTGCCGTGCTCGTCCCCGGTGCCAAGGCGCCCAAGCTCATCACCCGACCCATGCTCCAGAGCATGCCCGCGGGCAGCGTGCTCGTTGACATCGCCGTTGACCAAGGCGGCTGCGCGGTCACCACCCACCCAACCACCCATGATGAGCCGACGTATTTGGCCGAGGGCGTCATCCATTACTGCGTGGCCAACATGCCCGGTGCTTTCTCCCGCACGGCCACCACGGCGCTCAACAACGTCACCCACCCGTGGACGGCCCTCATTGCCGACAAAGGCCTCGCTGCTGCCTGCCAATCCCACCCCGCACTCCTCACCGGCATCAACAGCCACGCCGGCCAGCTGACTTGCCGCCCCGTCGCAGACGCCCACCAGCTCCCCTTTACGCCGCCCGCGCGACTCCTCTGAGGAATCTTGGTGTCGATCCGGCCAGAGCCCTGCGCCCCGGGCCTCAAAAGCCGCGGGCGCCTCGGAAACCAGTCGGCGCGGTTCGCTTGCTGCTGGCGGCGGGCATTTCCACGCTCGACAGCGCGCGCCGCCCTCATGAGACTCCGCGGCGATGAGCCAGACCGTCCCCGTCACCATCGCCGGCACCGGCAGCTACCTTCCCGAGCGGGTTGTCACCAACGCGGAGCTCGCCGCGCTTGTCGACACCAGCGACGAGTGGATTGTCAGCCGCACCGGCATCAAGCAGCGCCACATCGCCGCCAAGGACGAATTCACCTCCCACATGGCCACTAAGGCCGCCCGCCGCGCCATGGAACAGGCTGGCATTCAGGGCGCCGAGCTTGACCTCATCATTGTCGCCACCATCACCCCGGACACCCTGACGCCGGCGACCGCCTGCTACGTCCAACAGGCGTTGGGCGCCTCCAACGCCGTGGCCTTCGATATCTCCGCGGCCTGCTCGGGCTTTCTCTACGCCATGAAGCTCGCCAAGCGCATGATCGGCTCGGGCGCCTTCAACAACGCCTTGATCATCGGCGCGGAAAAACTCTCCTCCTTTGTCAACTGGGAGGACCGCACCACCTGCGTGCTCTTTGGCGACGGTGCGGGCGCCGCCATCCTGCGCCGCGCCATGCCCGGCGAGGGCGAGATCCTCGCCACCGACATCGGCACCGACGGTTGCCAGACCCATCTGCTCAACATTCCCGGCGGCGGCTCCGCCTGCCCGATCACCCCGGACAACGTCGGCGACCACCTCGCCACCCTCACGATGTTGGGCAAGGAAGTCTTCAAACACGCCGTCACCCGCATGCGCCAGTCGGCGGAAACCGTCATTGAACGCGCCGGCCTCACAGCTGAGCAGATCAAGCTCGTCATTCCCCACCAGGCCAACCTGCGCATCATCGACGCCATCGCCGACCGCCTTGCCGTTCCTAACGACCGCGTCTTCGTCAACCTCGAGAAGTACGGCAACACCTCCGCGGCCGCCGTGGCCATCGCCCTGGACGAGGCCCACCGCACCGGCCGCTTCCACGCCGGGGACCACATCGTTCTCGTCGTCTTTGGCGCCGGCCTCACCTGGGCCGCCGCCGCCATCCGCTGGTAACTCACCGGAGGAAAGTGCCCCTGAGGCGACGCTCGCAAGCTCTTCCGTCGTCCGACATTCAGACCTTCGACCTTCAGACCTTCGACTCCATGCGCACTTCTCCAGACGAGACCCACGGGATGCCGGGTGGCATTCCCTACATCATCGGCAATGAGACCGCAGAGCGGTTCTCGTTCTACGGCATGAAGGGCATCCTGGCCGTCTTCATGGTCAACTACCTCTGGCTCATGGGTCGCACCCCGGGGCAGCAGATGCCCGAGGCCGAGGCCACCGCCCTCTACCACCTCTTCAACAGCGCCGTCTATCTCCTCCCCGTCCTTGGCGCCATCCTTGCCGACCGCTTCTTCGGCAAGTACCGCATCATCATCTGGCTCAGCGTCGTCTACTGCTTTGGCCACGCCGCGCTCGCCCTCATGGGCACCGTGGGCTCCGCCGGCCAGTGGCTCTTTGCCGGCCTGCTCCTCATTGCCCTCGGCTCGGGCGGCATCAAACCGTGCGTCTCCGCACACGTCGGCGACCAATTCGGACCCAACAACCAGCACCTGCTGCCGAAAATCTTCAACTACTTCTACTTTTCCATCAACTTCGGCGCCTTTGTCGCCGCGCTGCTCACCCCGTGGATGCTCGAGTGGCACGGCCCACACTGGGCCTTTGGCATCCCCGGGGTGCTCATGGCCCTGGCCACGGTGATGTTCTGGATGGGCCGCAAAAAGTTTGTCCACCTGCCACCTGCCGGCCCGTCGTTCACCGCGGCGATCTTCAGCAAGGGCGGCGCGAAGCTCATCCTCAAGCTGGCCCCGCTCTATCTGTTTGTCGCGATCTTCTGGTCCTTGTTTGACCAGACCGGCTCGCGCTGGGTCTTCCAGGCCGAGGAGATGAACCTCGACTTCCTCGGCATCCATTGGCTGCCCGCCCAGGTCCAGGCGCTCAACGCGGCTCTCATCCTGGTCCTCATCCCGCTGTTTGCCCTCTTTGGCTACCCATGGGTCCACAAGTTCATCCCCCTCACACCCCTGCGGAAAATCGGCGCCGGCCTCTTCACCATGGTCGCCGCCTTCGCTGTTAGCTCCCTCATCGAGGTTGCCATCAGCCACGGCGCCAAACCCAACATCGGCTGGCAGTTCCTCGCCTACGCCCTGCTCAGCGCGGCCGAGGTCCTCGTCTCGGTCGTCTGCTTGGAGTTCTCCTACACCCAGGCGCCGCGCGCGATGAAGTCGTTCATCATGTCCTTCTATCTGTTGGCGGTGGCCGCCGGCAACATCGTCACCGGTGTGGTCAACCTTGCGATCCAAGTGCCGGATCCGGTGGCCACCCAGGTCGAGGCGGTCCTCAAGAAGCTTCCCCGCGCGGAACGCTTCGGTAACCGGGAAATCATCACCCCCGGCTACGACCAGCGGGTCGGCACCGCGGACGACCTCAAAGTAAGCGTCGAGGCCGGCGCGATCGCCAACCGCACGACCCCCGCGGATGAGTCCCTCAAGGCGGCCACCGCGGCTCTTGAGACCCTCTCCGCCAACAACGGCCGGCGCCTCCCATCAGTGGCCGAGGCCGCCGCCGTCCTCACAGGCATCACCGACCCATGGGGCCAACCGCTCAAGTATGAACTGCTTAACCAGCGCAACGCCCGGTTGACCTCCGCGGGGCCTGACATGCGCTCCGGCACCCAGTGGGACCTCGGCATGCTGTTGCGCCTCAATCCCACCCGCCCAGAAGCCGGCGCGCCGAGCGCGGCGCACGAACGCACCACCTGGCTTGCGCGCCGCCGCCTTGAGCTTGGTCTTGACCAAGCAACCCCATCAACCACCACGGAAGCCCCCATCCTCGCCGCCACCCTCTACACCGGCGGCCAACCGCGTCTCGAGGGCCCCACCTACTACTGGGCCTTCACCGGCCTCATGCTCCTCATGGCCCTCGGCTTCATCCCCTACGCCCTCGCCTACCGCTACGAGACCATGGGCTACTTCCCCGTCCCCGCCGCTCCTCCCGCACCCATCCCCTGACGGTCCAGGTCCAGGTCGAGGTCCAGGTCCGGTCCAGGTTCAACACATGGGTAACACATTTGGTTCAGGACATGGGTAACACTTTCCCCGGCCC
>JBILQA010000020.1:0-18864 GCA_044373535.1 Akkermansiaceae bacterium
TCTCCACCTGCCCAGCAACCGCCTGACGGTAGAACTTCGTCGTCTCACACCCCGCCAGCAGCGGGACAATCACCATCAAGAGCGCAAGCGGGGGGAGCTTCATGGGCAGGAAAATCGGCAGGACCGGAAAATTGGCAGGAAAATGGCGCTAAACTACTGACGCAGCGCGTGCCAAACCGAGGTGTCCGGGTGCAGCAGCAGGTCGATGGGGCGATCGGCCAGCTTGAGCGCGTCGACCATATAGCGAAGCAGAACCAGCGATGCGCTTGCATCATATAAGGCATCGTGCCAGCGCCGGCCCGGCACGAGTGCATCGACCTGGCCGGTCACCCCGAGGGCATCGCAGAGCGCGCCGAGCGAGTGGTCGGGAAGCTCGGGCCAAACCGCCCGGCAAAGCAGCAGGGTGTCGATCCACGGGCCAAATCCGTGGCCGGGAAACGCGCCGAGAAAGCGCCGCTCGGTCCCTTTGCCATGGGCCACGACGATGTTGCCCGCCATCCGTACTTTTAATTCCGGCCATAGCGAGAGCAGCGTGGGGGCCTCGGCCAGTTCGGCGCGGGTGATCCCGTGGACCTTTTGCGCCGCCCAGGAAACCTCACGCTCAGTGTGCAAAAACGAAACAAAGCTGTCGCCAACCTCCGCCCCGGGCGTCCAGCACGCCAGACCCACCTGCACCGGCACGTCCGTCTGTCCGCGCGCCGCACCGGCGGACTCGAAATCAATGGCGGCAAAGCGAAATTGGGCGATCTTCACGGGTGCGCACGGCTCGGGTGGCAATCAGGCGCAAAAACGCCCCGTCGGCGGCTAGGCCGCGGGACGGCCCGGTGGCTGGAAAATGCCTGCCTTTTTCTCATGGATACTTGCGTAAGAGTTCCTTAAACGAATCTTGCGGATTTGCACAGCGGCTTTCCCCGCCGACAACCGCAGCGCCCCGAACCCAACCAAAAAGCAGCATGACAGCCGGAATCATCGTCCTCATCGCCATCGGAGCCCTCGTGTTGATTTTGGCCCTCTGGGTCATGAGTCAGTACAACGGCCTCGTCCAACTGCGCAACTTCTACCGCAACGCGTTTGCCCAGATCGACGTCCAGCTCAAGCGCCGGCACGACCTCATCCCCAATCTGGTGGAAACGGCCAAGGGCTACATGTCCCATGAGCGTGAAACGCTTGAGGCCGTCATTCAGGCCCGCAACTCCGCCGAGTCCGCCCGTGGCAAGGTTTCCACCGAGGACGCCGGCTCGATGCATAGTCTCGCCAGCGCCGAGCAGGGGCTCGGCGGCGCCCTTGGCCGCCTGTTTGCCCTCTCGGAAGCCTATCCAGACCTGAAGGCAAATCAGAACATGCTCCAGCTGAGCGAGGAGCTCACCACCACGGAAAACCGCGTGTCCTTCGCCCGCCAAGGCTACAACGATTCGGTCACGGGCTATAACAACAAGCGCGAAATGTTCCCCAGCAACATCATCGCCGGCATGTTCGGCTTTGGCCCCGCGACCCTTTTTGAAATCACCGACGAGGCTGAGCGCGATACAGTGAAGGTCAGCTTCTAATCGCTCACCCGCGCCCATGGATTTTTTCCAAGCCCAAGAAAGCGCCCGCCGGCGGACGAAGTGGCTGGTTGGCTACTTCATGCTCGCCGTCGTTGGCGTGATCATGGGGGTCTATGTGCTGGTTGTCTTCCTGAGCAACTTCCTGGGCGGCAAGTCCGGGGACATCCACATGGGGTGGAGCTGGGAGCTGCTGGGAGGCACCGCCACCATCGTTGGCGCTGCCATCCTGTTAGGCAGCCTGTTTAAAATCCTCAGCCTGTCGCGTGGCGGGGCCGTCGTGGCGCGCGATCTTGGGGGCCGTCAAGTTGATCCGGCGACGCGCGACCCCGCAGAGCGCCGCCTGCTCAACGTGGTGGAGGAGATGGCCATCGCCTCGGGCATGATCACTCCGCAGGTCTGGGTGCTTGACCACGAGGATAACATCAATGCCTTCGCCGCCGGCACCGAGCCCGCCAACGCCGTCGTCGCCGTCTCGCGTGGCTGCCTTGAACAACTTAGCCGCAACGAACTCCAAGGGGTCATCGGCCACGAGTTCAGCCACATCCTGAATGGCGACATGAAGATGAACATGCGGCTTATTGGCTGGCTGTTTGGCATTTTGATGATCTCGATCGCCGGGCGCTTGTTGTTGGAGTCGCTGCGCTTTGTGCGCAGCGGGCGCAGCAAAAACAGCGGGGGAGTCATGCTGGCGATTTTGGTCACAGGGATCGGTTTGATGGCGATTGGTTCCATCGGGGTGTTCTTCGGGCGCTTGATTCAGGCGGCGATCTCGCGCCAGCGGGAGTACTTGGCCGACGCGGCCGCAGTGCAGTTCACGCGCGATCCGAGCGGGATCAGCGGCGCGCTTAAGAAGATTGGCGGCAGCCACGAGGGCGGGAAGCTTGCGGCGCCGCGAGCCTCGGAGGCGAGCCACTTGTTTTTTGCCAGCGCGGGATTGTTTTCGTTTGGATTGGCGACCCACCCGCCGCTTGAGGAGCGTATCCGTGCGATTGATCCGGCGTGGGACGGGAATTTCATCAGCGTAAGTTTGGCGGCCAATGCCGATGCGGGCGAACAGCCGCCGCCGCTGCCCAAGCGCGCGCCAGCCATGGGCGGCATGCCCGGCATTCCGGGGATCCCCGGACTGGCGGCACTTGCCGCGTTTGGCGCCCCGGATCTTGCCCGCGGCACGGCGCTGCATCGCTCGCTTGACCCCGCTTGGCTGGAGGCCGTCCATTCGCTTGACGATGCCCAGGCGCTCACCTTTGGCCTGCTCATGTCTGCGGATTCGCAGCTATTGGGAAACCAAGCTGCCTATCTGCGCGAGCACGCAGGCGAGACCGTCGCCGAGCGCGCTGTCCATTGGCACGCCGAGCTTGGCGCCATTCACTCGGCCCAAAAGATTGCGCTCATCGAACTGAGTATCGCCTCCCTGCGGCTGCTTCCCGCGGAAGCCTACAGCGGCTTCAAGGAGCACACCCGCTGGCTCATCGCCAGCGATGGCGAGCTCGATCTGTTTGAGTTCATGCTCCAAAAGCTCATCGAGCGCCATCTCGACAGCGCCCACGGCCTGCGCCCGGTGGCCAAGATCCGCGTTCGCACGATTCAAGACCTCGCCGCGGAGACCCACCTGCTGGTCTCCTCGATGGCTTACGTCGGCGGCGATCCAGATCGCGCCTTTGCCACCGCCATGAATGACTTCGTCCAACATGGCGGCCGCCCCGTGGCGATCCTTCCGCACGACGAATGCACTCTGGAGAAGATCTCAGCCGCCCTCGAAACTGCCGACGGCTCCACCCCACTGGTCAAACGCCAACTCCTCAGACTCTGCGCCCTCGCCGCCGCCTGCGACGGATCACTTGGCAACCACGAGATCGAACTCCTCCGCGCCATCGCCGACTCAATCGGTTGCCAAATCCCCATCGCCGCCACCGAGGCGCTCGCTCTCAGCGCCTAGGCGCTTGAGCTGCACCCGACTGGCACTGGTTCGTCAGCGAAGCACTTTGACTTTAAGACGTGCGGATTCTAAAGCGTTGGGCTCGCTGTGATGTCGACTGCTGCAACCTGCCGAAGAAAGCTCCGGATCCTGCTAGGCGGCTTGCTGCTGTTGTCCGGATGGCTGTTGGCATTGGGCTTGGTGGTTTTTCCTCCCGGCGAGCCGTTGGCGGTCGGTTCGGCCGGCCGGTCGGCGGGCGATGCCAGATTTAAAGAGCTGCTTGCGGGCATGGCTGCGGACCCCACGTTGGCGGGGGCGGCGGTTGGTTTCTGCCTGCTCGACGTGGATGGCACGGTGATGGTCGCGTCGCCGCTGGCGGCAACTGCCTTGGCGCCCGCATCTTCCCTGAAAACGCTCAGCAGCGCGGCTGCCATCGAATTGTTCACGCCCCAGTTCCAGTTTGAGACCCGAGTGGTTGGCGGTCGCCTCGATAACGATGGGGTGCTCTACGGCGACCTGATGCTCGTCGGCGGTGGCGACCCCACCTTGACCACGGAGGATCTTGAGGCGCTCGCCGCCGCGGTCCAGGCCGCGGGCGTGAAGCGCATCGAGGGCCGCGTGGGGGTCGATCGCTCGTTTTTCCCGGTCAATCCGCTAAGCGACCACTGGAACTGGGGGGATGTCGGCAATGGCTACGGTGCGGGCGCGTATGGCCTCAATCTTGATCACAACCGGCTGGTCGTCAGGTTTTCTCCCGCTGATACCGCGGGTGCCCCAGCGGCCATCGCGCAGGCCCTCGCTGTGCCGGCAGGCCTCAACTGGATCAACGAGGTGGTCACCGGCCCGGTGGCCAGCGGTGACCAAGTGGTTGCCTACAGCGAACCCTACGGCAGCCGGATTACCTTGCGCGGCAGCGTTCCGCTGGGCGAGCCAGGCTTCCAGGTTCAGGTGGCCAATCCAAACCCGCCGGACACGGCGCGGGATGTGTTCACTGCAGCCTTGAGGCACCGGGGCATCGCAGCAAGCGGGGTACCAGCTGACCACCCAGCTGGCCAGCTGGGAGTCCTTGCCCGCCACTTCTCCGCGCCGCTGAGCGAGATTGTGCCGCACCTGCACCGCGTCAGCGACAACCTCGAGGCGCAGTGCTTGTTTCTCCTCCTCGGCAAGCACGCCGGAATGACCCCAAGCGACGCCCTGACGGACTTCTGGCAGCGCCGCGGTGTTGCCTTTGCCGGCCTGCGCATCCTCGATGGTAGTGGCTTGGCGCGCGCCAACATGATCCGCCCGCTTGACCTCGCCGCCGCCAATCACCGCGCTGCTCACGCCCGCTTCGGCCAGCTTTTCCAGCAAAGCCTTACAAGCTCGGACGAGGGCAGGGTAAGGTCAAAAATCGGTGCCATGTCCGGGGTCCGCACCGAGGTGGGTTTTGTCTACCTGGGTGACGGCCGCTTCCGCACGTTTGCCCTGATGGCCAACGGCCTCGCGCCCCGGGCGGGCCTCGCGCCCCACCGCGCGGCCTTGCTTGCCCTCGCCGCTCATGCGCCGTGAGCAAACCGCCGCCGCTCCCGCGTGGATGAGCGAGCGCTTGATTGAAATGAGCGATTAAAAAAGGAGGGGCTTGCTATGAGAGCAACCAGCCAGCGGTTTTGATCAGTGCCACGAGGATGCCGATAACCCCAGCGACGATGCCGATGGTGCTTGTCATGCCGCCGCGCACGCGGGGCGAGAGGGACAGGAGGACACCGATGAGGCCAAAGACGATGGCGACGATGGCCAGGATCAGGCCGAGGGCGGGGCTGGTGACGAAGCTCAAAATGGCTGCAACGAGAGCAATGATCGACGGGATGCTGAACGACGTCTGGCTGGTGGTTCTTGAGTTCATGTGACAATCTACCCGGTTTTCGGGCAGCGTCAAAAATTGCCTGCCTGGCTAGCGCTGAGCCCGGCCGTAGATCCCGCCGGTCTCGCTGACGGGCAACTGCGGCCTGGATGCCTCGGGCCGGTCCTCGGCGAACCAAATGTTGTCGGCGAAAACAAAGGTTTGCGGCGCGGTATCGGGACCGATGTTCAGCGCACTGGCCACCTGGTCGTAGCGAAAGACGATGGTATTGCCCGTGATGCGGACATTCCGGGTGGGCGCGAAGCCCTCCCCGGTGGTCTCGGCGAGGATGCGGAAGATCCACTTCGTCGGGCGCTTGATGGTGTTGCCGCTGAACTCGGCGCCATCGACTCCGGTGAACGCGCAGGCGCATTGGCCACCCTCGATCCGGTTGTTGCGCACGATGATCCGGCGCGCCTCGAACTTCGCCCCCGGGGGCCGGAAGTAGGCCATCCCGGTCGATCCGCCTGCTTGGATGGGGCGCGCGCCGGCGTTGATGAGCTCGCAATTCTCCAGCGTGACCTCCTCACAGCCGCCCTTGAACTGCGGTCCGGTGTGCTGGGAAAAGCCCGGCTTGCCGACCATCCGGCAGCCGCTGATGAGCACCCGCTGGCAGCCAACCAGATCAATGGCCTGTCCGCCCCAGCCGCTGATCTGGCAGTCGCGGATCGTCAGCCCGGTGAGCCCGGAACACTTGATCGCGTCAAAGTTGCCGTCCGGGCCGATGTCGCTGATTGTAAGCCCCTCAATGGTGACGCCCGGGACCGGTCCGCGCCCTGGCGCGGCATCGTCCAGGTTGATCCCGTTGCCCGACTGGCCGCTCACGCGCAAGTTGCGCAGCGTCAGCCCGGCGCAGCGCGAAAAGTGCCACCCCTCGGTGCCGCCGCGGAAGTGCGGCGGCCTTGCCGGGTCGGCCGCCTCCACGGTGAGCCGCTCGAGGTTGGCCACAAACTGGCCGCCCGGGAAGTCGCCGGGGTGGATTTTGACCACGTCGCCGCTGGCCACCGCCGCCAGCGCCGCCTTGAGCTCCGTTGCGTTGCGCACCTCATGGATGGCGCCCGCCGCGGACGAGGCAAAAACGCCAAGGACTAACAGCAGGGATAGGGTCGGGTGCATCCCCGCATGCTAGCGGCCTGGCCGCGGCCTTGCAACCCGCCTTACAGTCCGGCAGGCGAGGATTGAAGCGCCACATTCGCGCGGGCTCCCGTTGGCGGCCGCTGCAGGCCGCTTCCCGCGGGATCGCTAGTAATAGTAAGGCGCGCGCGAGCGCGCGTAGGCGCCTCCGTAGTGGCGCGCCCCGTAGTAGGGCGTCCGGTAATGCTCGCGGTGCCCGTAGTAGCGGCCGTAATAAGGGCGGCCGTAATAGGGGTGTCCATAGTAGGGGCGGCCATAGTAGTAGGGGCGGCGGTAGTGGTCGTCATGTTCATGGCCGATGGCGTAGCCAGCGATGCCCGCGGCAGCGATGCCGAGCGTGGCGGTGGCCGGGTCGACCGTCTCAACGGGCCGCCCGTAGGCATCGTAGGTCGTCGAGCATGAGACGCTTGCTGCCGCGGCAAGGACCACGGCGAAGATTTTCGCAGCGAGGGTTTTCATGGCATTTCGGGGGGTTGCAATGAATGCCGCGAGACCAACCGGTGGCCGCGGTCATCCGTTAAGATGCCACACATCCGCGCGCGCGCACGCACAGTTCAGCGCGAAATCCCGGCGCGTGCTGCACATCGGGCGCGCATGGCTGGCGTGGAAAGTTCGCCGCGCGCGGCCTTGCGGCGGGTCTAACAACGCGCTAGGTTGCGCTAGGTTTCCCGACGGAATTTTTCCCGGTGGACATTTTCCGCGCAACCCCAACTGCCACGTGCCATCACCTACCGAACGCCGTCCACGGATCCTGGTCGTAACGCCTGAGATCACCTACCTACCCGAGGGGATGGGTAACCTGACGCAGCGGATGTCGGCCAAGGCGGGCGGGCTTGCGGATGTGTCCGCGTCGCTGGTCAAGGCGCTGTATGATCTGGGTGCGGACGTGCATGTGGCGCTGCCGAACTACCGGCGGATGTTTCACCTGGATGTGGCCAACGTGTTCCAGTTGGAGTATGACAAGGTGAGCCGGGCGCTGCCCGAGCAGCGCATTCACTTGGCCGAGGACCGGGTGTTTTACCACCGCTCGAGCGTTTACGGGGAGGAGAATCGGCAGATTGCCTTGGCGTTTCAGCGCGAGGTGATCAACCACACGATCCCGCAGGTCCAGCCGGACTTGATCCATTGCAACGACTGGATGACCGGGCTGATCCCGGCGGTGGCGCGCCGGCATGGAATCCACTCGCTCTTCACGCTGCACAACATCCACACCGAGATGACCAGCTTGAACCAGATCGAGGACCGCGGCATTGACGCCGCCGAGTTCTGGAGCCAGCTCTACTACCAGCGCGCGCCGCAGTGCTATGAGGAAACCCGCTCGGGCAATCCAGTTGACCTGCTCGCCAGCGGGATTTTCGCCGCCGCCCACGTCAACACGGTGAGCCCGACGTTTCTCGCCGAGATTGTCGACGGCCACCACCGGTTCATCCCCGAGCATATCCGCAATGAGATCCGCGCCAAGGCTGCTGCGGGCTGTGCTTCGGGCATCCTCAACGCGCCGGATCCCTCGTTTGATCCGGCCAGCGACAGCTTCCTCAGCGAGCACTTCGGCGCGGAGGACTTCATGGCCGGCAAGCGCCGCAACAAGGCGATTTTCCAGGAACGCATGGGCCTGCGCATCGATCCGGACGCCCCGCTGCTGTTTTGGCCCTCGCGCCTCGACCCGGTCCAGAAGGGCTGCCAGTTGCTCACCGACATCCTCTACCAGCTAACGGCCGACTACCACCACCTTGGCCTGCAGCTTGGCGTCGTCGCCAACGGCAGCTTCCAAAACCACTTCCACGAGATTGTCTCCCACCACGGCCTGCACGACTGCGTGGCCGTGCGCGACTTCTCCGAGGAAATGTCCCACTTGGCCTATGCGGCCAGCGACTTCATCCTCATGCCGTCGTCGTTTGAGCCCTGCGGCCTGCCGCAAATGGTTGCGCCCAAGTACGGCAGCCTCACCATCGCCCACGACACCGGTGGGCTGCACGACACCGTTGAGCACCTCAGCGTCGAGACCGACAGCGGCAACGGCTTCCTGTTCCGTGACTGCAATCCTCAGGGGTTGCGCTGGGCCATCGACCAGGCGCTCGCGTTCTATCAACGCCCGGCCGCCGTTAAAAACCGCCAGATCGCCCGCGTCATGCGCGAGGCCAACGAGCGCTTCAACCACGACGCCACCGCCGCGGCCTACATCGAGCTCT
This sequence comes from Akkermansiaceae bacterium, assembly GCA_044373535.1. Taxonomy (GTDB): domain Bacteria; phylum Verrucomicrobiota; class Verrucomicrobiia; order Verrucomicrobiales; family Akkermansiaceae; genus JBILQA01. Next base: position 8,665 of record JBILQA010000020.1, read on the forward strand.
ACGAGGACATGCTTGAGCGCAAGCTCACGGATGACGAGGGCCGGGCATGATGATCTAGCCGGGAAAACCTGCCAGCCGGTGCGACGCCCGCCTTGAGGTGAGCGCTAAGTCAAACGGACTTTCCCCCGCCTCCCCAAAGCCCCGCAATCCCTTGGCGCTTATGGAGCCGGCAGTCGGACTCGAACCGACGACCTGCTGATTACAAATCAGCTGCTCTACCAACTGAGCTATACCGGCGAACAAGACCTGGCAGCGGGCCAGGGGAGGGAAAATAGCCACCCGCGGCGATCGGGCAAGCCTATAGCGAATTTTCCTTGCTCAGGAATCGGTGGCGGCCGCAGCGGGCTGCTGGGCCTCGGCGGCGGGGTCCTCCTCAACGTAGTCGACGATCTCGCCCGAGAAGCGGGCGAGAAGGCGCTGCATGAGGGCTTCAGCCGGAGCACCTTCCTCATGTTTGAAGCCGCCGTAGGTCATCCCGTCGATGCGCGCGCGGCGCGGCGGCGAGTCCGGACCGTGGAAGACAAAGGCAAGCCCCTTGCGCTTCCACTGGCGCAGGTCAATGCGGGTGATTTGGGAAAAGGCGACGCGTCGGCCCGCCGGCGTGTGCAGCGCCTCGGCGTCCACCGCCATCGAGCGGCGCAGGGTGCGCAGCAAGAAGAAGAGCGCCACGACGCCCAGCATCAGGCACACGCTGAAGGCGACGAACTGGCCTTGGATTTTCCCTTCGTCAAGCGGCTCAAGCTGGTTGGCGGCGAGTTTTTCGCGCCCGCTGTAGGCGATCCACTGGTCATGCCACTTGCCGCGGCTGAGGGCCTCGAAATTGAGGAGTTCCTCGGGCCACGGGGTTTGCGGGTTGGTGCCGGCCGGCAGCAGCTTAATGTTTTCCGGGAAATCCAGCGTCTGCTTGGCGGCGAACGCCTGCCAGCGGGCGGCCGTCTGGTCCGCAGCCATCGCCTCGCTGCCCGCGCGCTCAAAGGTCTTGTAGGAATAGTACGCCCGGTTCTTCTCCCGGTAGCCGACCATCCCGTCCTTGAGGAAAAGAAAGCCAAAGACGCTGAACATCAGCAACATCGCCACCGCCCGCAGCAAAAACCACGGCGTCACCTTGCAGACGATCGCCGTGCTCGAATCTCCCGGGTGGCTCTCCATGCCTGCGACCAAAGCCGTTGGCTGCACAATTTGCAAGCCTCCTGCGGCGCGCTCGATCTGCCTTTGACCTTCGCGGCGCTCCGGGCATAGTCGCCGCCTCGTGAGCTTTGTCGCAACCTTCAACCGGATTTCGGAAAACCCCTCGGCGCTCCTGCGGCGCTTCACTGGCCTGTTGGAGCCGACCAGCGATGCGCGCCTCGAAGAGATGGCCCAACAAAGCCAGCTCCTCACCCGCCGGCACTTCGGCAAGACCATGCGGCTTTTCGCCCCGCTCTACGTGTCTAACGAGTGCGTCAACAACTGCCGCTACTGCGGCTTCTCGCGCGACAACCCGATTCTGCGCGTCACGCTCGACATCGACCAGGTCGTCGCCGAGGCCCGCCACCTCCATGGCCTCGGATTCCGCAACATCCTGCTCGTCGCCGGCGAGCACCCGAAGTTTGTCTCCGAGGGCTACCTCCAACAGTGCCTCGATGCCCTCAAGAGCTTCATCCCCACCTTGGCCATCGAGGTCGGGCCGATGGAGGACGACCAGTACGCCGAGCTTGTTAGCCACGGCGCCGAGGGCCTCGTCGTCTATCAGGAAAGCTACCACCGCGAGACCTACGCGCGGCTCCACACCGCGGGTCCGAAAAAGAACTTCGACTGGCGCCTCGAGTGCCCGGAGCGCGCCTACGCGGGCGGCTTCCGGCGCATCGGGATTGGCGCTCTGTTTGGCCTGGCGGATTGGCAAGGCGAGGCCCTCGCGCTCGCCGCTCACCTCGAGTACCTCTACCGGCATTGTTGGAAGGCCTCCTTCACGGTGGCCTTCCCGCGCATGCGCCCCTACGCAGGCAACTACGAGTACACGCCCGACCCCGATCTGTTCCTCTCCGACCGCGCCTTTGTCCAGCTCGTCTGCGCCTTCCGCCTGTGCTTCCCGCAGGTAGGCATCGTCGTGTCCACGCGCGAGCCCGCCGCGCTGCGCGACGCCCTGCTGCCGCTGGGAGTCACCCACATGTCGGCCGGCTCGCACACCGAGCCGGGCGGCTACACCGGCCAGGGCACCGACGACCTCCACCTCACCGTCAAGGGCCGCCGCGTCGAGCTCAGCGAGAAGTCCCCCTGCGCCAAGGCCACTGAGCAGTTCACCATCGACGACACCCGCTCGCCCGCAGAGGTCGCCGCGCTGCTGCGCGCCCGCGGCATCGAGCCGGTCTGGAAAGACTGGGACGCCGCCATCCTGGGCCCAACAACCTAACCCAACATCCACGCAACCATGACCATCACCCTCAACGGCCGGCCGCACGAATTGGCCGCGGAGTGCAGCGTCACCGCGCTGCTCGAGTCCCTCGGGCTGGCCGGCCGGCCGCTCGTCGTCGAGCTTGACCAGGCAGCCCTGCTGCCGCGTGAGTACGCGCAGGCCGCAGTCCGCGCCGGCGCGCGCGTGGAGATCATCACGATCGCGGCGGGCGGTTAGGCGCGGCCATTCCCCGCGCCGCCCGCTTTTGTGTCCTTTGTGCCTTTACCCATGGGCATCGCTGGCTAGCGTTCTTTGTGTTGGAAGAAGCGCGAACCATCCCGCCCGAGCGGCTTGACACCCTGCAGACCGTCGAACTCGCCGAGGGCGTCGAGGTGCGGCTGCGCATCGCGGGTCCGTGCCTGCGGATGTTTGCCTATGCCTTGGACATGGTCTTCATCGCCGGCGGGCTGACCGTGATAGGCATCCTTGTAAGCATTGTTGGCATTGGCATCGGCGCGAACCTAGCCGAGGGGCTTTTGTCCATCATCCTATTTGTTGTTAGCTGGTTCTATCACATCTTTTTCGAGTGTGGAAAACGCGGCGCGACGCCGGGGAAGCGTATTGTTGGGCTGCGCGTCGTCCAGCCATCGGGGGCTCCGATCCGGGTGGGGCAGGGGGTGATCCGCAACTTCCTGCGCGTCGTGGACATCCTGCCTCCGCTGACGTACGGTTTTGGCCTTGCGTCATGTTTGCTGACCAAGCGCTTCCAGCGCCTCGGGGATCTCGCGGCGGGAACCGTGGTGGTCTACGAGGGCGGCTACCGGGCGGCGCAGGGGATGGCGATTCCCCCGCCGGTGGCTGCCTGCGCGCCAAAGCTCTTGCTCACCCGCGAGGAGCAAAGCGCAGTGGTCGGCTTCCGCGACCGCGCGGCGACCTGGTCGGAAGCGCGCCGCGTGGAGCTCTCGGACAATGCCGAGCCGCTCACCCATGCGACCGGCGCCGCGGGGGTCGCGCGATTGTTAGCCATCGGGCATTTCCTGCAGGAACAGCGCAAGGGGGCATCATGATCGAGACGCCCAAGCACAACCCGGCCGCCGGGCAGAAGTGGTCTGAGTATTCCGCCCTGGTCGATGCGGTCGAGGGGCGCAAAGATGCCGAGGTTGAGCGCCTGCCGGGCTTGTTCCGCGGCGTCTGCCTGGACTTGGCGCTGGCGCAGTACCGGATGCAGGGGATGGGCGCGGTCGAGGCGCTCAACCAACTCGTCATCCGCGGCTACAAGCACCTCTATCGGGAGCGCGGCGCCGGGGCTAGCAGTCTGGTCACCTTCCTGGCGGTCACCTTCCCTAACCGCGTGCGGCGCGAGTGGCGGCTGTTCTGGTTCTGCAGCGTGATTTTTTGGCTGCCGTTCTTTGGCCTGATGGCCGCCGTGCAGCTGGATGTCGCCTGGGCCCAGGCGATCCTCGGCGACGCGGGCATGCATGGCCTTGAGCAGATGTACGGCGGGGACGGCGCCAGCCAGGTTGAGCACCTCAGGAGCACCCACGGGTCTAACTTCATGATGTTTGGCTTCTACATCAAAAACAACGTGAGCATTGACTTCCGCATCTTTGGCGGCGGCATCCTCGCCGGGGTGGGCACCATGTTCTTCCTCGTCTACAACGGCCTGGCCATGGGCGCGTCGGCCGGCTACGTGCAGATGGCCGGCAATCCGACGTCGTTCTGGTCGTTCGTGGCCGGCCACTCGTCGTTTGAGTTGTTGGGCATGCTTGTCGCGGGCATGGCTGGAATGCGGCTCGGGCTCGGCGTGCTCAGGCCGGGGCGCTTGCGGCGCGGCACGGCGCTGGTGCAGGCGGCCAAAGAGGCCCTGCCGCTCATTTACGGGGCGGCGTTCATGACGGTGTTGGCGGCCTTTGTGGAGGGTTTCTGGTCGGCCCAGGCGGTGCCGGCGAACGCCAAATATGCCGTCGGCATCTTCTTCTGGGTCGCCTGGGTCGCCTATTTTCTAAGGGTCGGAAGGGGGCGTCATGCGCCTTGAGGACGTCACCGCGGAAATCCGCCCACGCAGCCCGTGGGAGGCGATCGATTTGGGCTTGGCCATGGTGCGGCGCGATGCCGGCAAGCTCGCCGTTTGCTGGCTGGTCACGGCGCTGCCGGTGCACCTGTTAGTGCTGTGGCTTATGCGCGACGCGCTGTGGCTCGGGGTGTTCATCCTTTGGTGGCTGCGTCCGGTGTTCGCGCGCGTGGGCTTGTTTTTCCTCAGCCGCGCGTTGTTTGGCGAGCGGCCAAGCATCCGCGAGGTGCTGCGCGCCTGGCCGGCGATGTGGTGGCGGCGGATTGCCTACCGCCTCGTCTGGGCGCGCTTCTCACCATGGCGTGTGCTCACTGCGCCCGTCGAGGAGCTCGAGCACCTGCGCGGCAGCGCCTACCGGCAACGCTGCGCCCAGTTGTTAGCCATCGGCGGCGGGGCGGCCTTTGGCCTGCTGGCGGTGAGCCTTGTCCTAACAGCCATTGGGGTGGTCAGCCTGATCACGCTGGGTCTGATGTTTGTGCCCGAGGAAGTGACGACCCAGTGGACGGCGGATTCCGAGCTGTGGTTGCAGACCGCCGAGATCAGCGTTGCGCCGGGTTTGCAATGGTTGCTTGGCTGCGTGGTCTTGTTGGTGTTTGCCGCGGTGGACAGCTTGGCAACCGGAGCGGGTTTCGGGCTCTATGTGAACAGCCGAACGCTCACGGAGGGGTGGGATATCGAGCTTGCCCTCAAGCGCATGCGCGAAAGGCTAGGGGCCGTGTCGCGGCCCGCGGGGCTGCTTCTTGTCACGCTGCTGCTGTTGGCCGCGCACCCGTCGGCCGGCGCCGTCGAGGCATCGGGCGCGGTGGCGGCCGGCACCGGGACGCAGGCTGGTGGCGGGATTCAGGAGGTGCTCGCCGATCCGGATTTCAAGGTCCACACGGTCGAGGAACAGGTGCCGGTGGCCGACCCGGGCTCCAGATGGCTGAGATCTTCAATGCAGGGTGCTTTTGGCGCGGTTTTTGGCGCGGCCTCGATGCTGGTTGGCTGGTTTTTGTTGGTGCTTTTGGTCGCTGGGGTGGTGTGGCTCATCGTGCGCTACTGGCCGAAGTCAGACGGTGCGCCGGTTGCCCAAGCCGAGCCGTTGAAGCGTCAGGTGCGCACTGTCATGGGGATGGACATCGCGGCGGACTCGCTTCCAGCCGATATCCCGGCAGCCGCCTGGCGCGCTTGGCAGATCGGCCGGCATCAAGAGGCAATGAGCATGCTCTATCGCGGCGCGATCGGCGCCTTTGTTAGCCAAGTCCAGTTGGAGATCGAAGAGGGCGACACCGAGCGCGATTGCCTGCGCCGCGTAGGGCTGCTCGGCACAGGCCCACAGAGCCGATATTTTGCCGGGCTAACCGATGCATGGATCAGCCTGGCTTACGGTCGCAGCGTGCCGCAGGACGGCGAGATGCAGGCGCTGTGCCGTGATTGGCCATTTAGCGTGCAAGGAGGGCGCGGGTGAACGCACGCAAGGGGTTGGTTTTGGGGGTCGCAGCCTTGCTGCTGGGTGGCTGCGGCAAGTATGAGACGAGGGTGCGCGAGCTCGGCTACAAGGGGCCCGCGCGGGTCAACCCGTATCTGGCAGCCGAGCGGTTCCTCGGCAAAAACGGTTATGCCGCCCAGTCCGGTGCAAGCTGGCAAAAGAGCCTTGAGCCGGTGGGTACGCTCATTGTCCCCTCGTCGTTCCTCAACAGCCGCGGACGCCTCCAACAGGTCGGCGCGTGGGTCGGCGACGGTGGCCACCTGATTATCCTGCGCGAGCGCGGCGAGTCGTTCTGGAACGACTTCGCCAAGCAGAGGTCGGCCATCAAGCCAGACCCCAACGAGAACCTGCAGGCATGGCTTAACGAGCACCTTGGCGTGAGCGAGAGAACGGTGCCCAGCAGCGTCGACCCGCGCGGGCTGCTTATCAATGACCGGACGCTTCAGTTCCAGATGGACTCGACCAAGGTGTTTGACCTCGACTTCGAGCGTGAAGACGGCGAGTTCGGCGACGCGGACAGCGAGAGCGAACAGCCCGATGGCCACCAGATCCTGAGCCTCAAATGGGACCAGGGCCGCGTCACGCTCATGGCGCAGGCCAATCCCTTCAGAAACCACTTCATCGGCAATGCCGACCACGCCGAGTTGTTGCTCGCGTTGTTGGCCTGTTCGCCATCCACCGGATCGGTGGTTTTTGTCTATGGCGGAGGGATTTCATTCCCGCAGATGCTGTGGGAGAATGCCTGGGCCGGCCTGTTGGGCGTTTTGGGGGTTTTGGTCATTTGGCTCTGGCGCAACCTGCCGCGCTTCGGCCCGTGGGCGCGGCCTGCCGAGGAGGTCGTCCAGCCCGGGTATCTGCAGCATATCGCCGCGGTCGGCGACTTTCTTTGGCGCCATGGGCGCGCAGTGACCCTGCTCGCGCCACTGCGCCGCGAGATCATGGAGCGCTTCGAGCATTTTAAACCCGCCGCCCTGGATGACGACATCTTCGAGTGGCTCGGGCAGCGCGCCAACATCCCGCGCGAGCGCGTCATGCGCGCCATGACCGACAACGGCCGGCCCGACGCGCCGACATTCACGCGCATCACCGCAGACCTCCAACAAATTAGAAACTCCCTATGAGCATCGAAGACCAACTGGAAATTGCCGCGCCTCCCGCCGAGGTTGTTAGTCCGCCGGAGATGCCGCTGGCCGCCCGCCTGCGCGCCGAGGTTCGTCAAGTCATGGTTGGTCAGGATGATGTCCTCGACCAGGTGCTTGCCGCGCTGCTTGCCGGGGGGCACGTGCTGCTCGAAGGTAAGCCCGGCTTGGGCAAAACCCACCTGGTGCTCGCCCTGTCGCGCACCTTTGGTGGCCTGTTCTCGCGCATCCAGTTCACCCCGGACCTGATGCCCTCCGATGTCACCGGCTTCACCCTCTTCGACATGAAGAGCCAGACCTTCCAAGTCCGGCGCGGCCCGGTGTTCACCCACCTGTTGCTAGCCGATGAAATCAACCGCGCGCCGGCCAAGACCCAGGCCGCCCTGCTCGAAGTCATGCAGGAGCGCCAAGTCACCATCGACGGTGAGACCATGCTCCTTGACCCGCCGTTCATGACTCTGGCGACCCAAAACCCCATCGAGCAGGAGGGAACCTATCCACTTCCCGAGGCCCAGCTCGACCGGTTCCTGATGAAAATCTTGTTAGACTATCCGGACCAGGCCGCCGAGGAGGCGATTGTCGCCGGAGTGTCCTGCGCGCTGGAGGGAGGGAGTTTGGCGGTAAGCCACGTGCGTCGGCTTTACGGGCCGGAGGATATTGTCGCGGCGCAGCGCCAGACGGCGGCGGTTGAGGCGGTGCCCGAGGTGGTGCGCTACGCGGTGGAGATCACCCGGGCGACGCGTGAGGCACGCGGCATTGCGTTAGGCGCGGGGACCCGCGGGGCGATCAGTCTGATCCGGGTGGCCAAGGCTTTCGCGTCGATGGCGGGGCGGCGCTTTGTGATTCCCGACGACGTCAAGGCGGCGGCCTTGCCGGTGTTGCGCCACCGCGTGCAGCTCGCTCCCGAGGTGGCCATCAGCGGCCACGGCATCGATGAAATGCTCACCGGCATCATTGCCGGCGTGCAGGCGCCAAGGCGATGAGACCCACCGGCCGACTGTTAGCCTGGATGGTTGCCTGGGCGGTATTGGGCGCGGCGGCAACGCCGTGGCCCGCGCTGGGCGCGCGCTGGGTGCTGGCGGGCTGGATCTTGCTGGGGGTGGCGGCCATTGACGTGCTTGTGCTTTACGCGCTGCGGCGCATCCGGGTGGAGCGCACGTTGCCGGGCCGCTTTGCCCTCAACCGTCTGGGCAGCGTGCGGGTCAGCCTCAGCAACCCGGGACGCTGGCGCGCGCAGCTGCGGATTTTTGACGGCATCCCGGAGCTCGCCGAGGCGGTGCAAATGCCATGGAGCGGCAGCGTCGCTGGGCGCAGCAACCTGCGCGTCGAGCATGACGTGCGCATGCTGCGCCGCGGCCCGGTCGTCTTTGGACCCGTCCACGTGCTGCGCTTCTCGCTGCTAGGCCTCTGGGCGCGCGCCACGCGCGAGGGCGGAGTGGCTCCAACAAAGGTCTATCCGGACTACGAGCCGGTGGTTCGCTTTGCCTTGCTAGCCATGGACCACCAGCAATCGCAGATGGGCATTGTGCGCAAGAACCGCAGCGGGATGAGCCGGGAATTCCACCAGTTGCGCGACTATCAACGCGGCGACGGGCAAGCGCAAATTGACTGGAAGGCGAGCTCGCGGCACATGAAGATGATCAGCCGCGACTACCAGGAGCAGCGTGACCAGACAGTGATCTTCCTGCTCGATACGGGGCGGCGGATGCGGGCGATGGACGGGGCGCTGCCGCAGTTTGACCACTGCCTCAACGCGCTGCTGCTGCTTTCCTATGTGGCGCTGCGGCAGGGCGACAGCGCCGGGGTGCTGAGCTTTGGAGGCACCGAGCGCTGGCTTGCGCCGGTGAAGGGTGCGCACTCGATGCCGACTCTCCTCAACCATCTCTACGACTACCAGACGACTCCGCATCCGAGTGACTTCCAGGAGGCCGCGAAGCGCTTGTTGCTGCGCCAGAAACGCCGCTCCCTGGTGGTGGTTCTGACCAACCTCCGCGGGGAGGACTCCGGCGAGATCGTCCCTTCGCTCCAACAAATAGGCCAGCGCCACCTGGTGCTCGTCGCCAGCCTGCGCGAGGATCTCATCGATGAGCGCCTGACGCGCGAGGTGACCAGTCTGGATGAGGCGCTCATCTATGGGGCCACGCGCCAGTACGTCGACGAGCGCCGCCGCGTCGCCTATTTGTTGGAGGCGAGCGGCGTCATGACCCTAGACGCGACAGCCGCGGCGCTGCCGATCGCTCTGGCCAACAAGTACTTGGCGATCAAGTCGTCTGGCCGGCTCTGAGCGGCGCCTAACTGACGCCGAGAACCATCAGGTCGGGAGTGTCGAGCGAGTCGCCGGCCTGGAGTCCCTCGAGCAGTTGGCGCAGCGGCGCCTCGGGCGTCAGGAGGTTGAGCAGGCAGCCGTCGTGCTCGAGGGTCAGCCCGCCGCCGCGCGGGGCAAGAAGGAAGAAGCGCCGCTCGCCGGCCAAGTCGACTTCAACGAGAGCGCCAGCGGCAATCGGCTCGTCGGGGGCGAAGTCAGGGAAGTCGAAGTTGGCAAGCGCGCCGAGCGATTCGGCGAGCTCGGCGACCTGCTTGGCCTGTGCGGCCGCGAGGTAGGAGGCCTCCACCCCGCGGGTGTCGTACTTGCCCTCGGACTTCACCTCGTCGCCGGTGGCCGCATCGCGCGCGCTCAGCGCGGCGCGGCGGGCGGCGTCGTGGCTGTCGCGCAACAGGCCGCGGATTTGTTCGATGAGAACCTGTTTGGCCATGTTGCTAGGGCGCCTCAGGCGAGAAACGAGCAGACGTACTCGCAGAGCCCGTCGGCCACGACGATGGTGAAGCCCGAGTTGGCGGCGATCTGGAACGACTGGCCGCCGGCGTAGTTGTTGGCGTTGGATTGGCCGTCGAGGGTTACTGAGCAGCTGCCCGCGGTGATGTCCATCTGTTCGGCGGCGGCGGTGCCGAAGTGATAGGTCCCCGGGAAGATCACGCCGAGGGTCTTGCGCGAGCCATCGGCAAGGATGATCGTATGGGACACGACGTTGCCGTCAAAGTAGACATTGGCTTCGGCTGTGGCGGTGACATTGGCAAATTCCATGGGGCCGACATGAGCTCCGCGGCGGCCGCTGGCAAGGAGGAAAACCCCCGGCCGCGCGCCTAACTTGCC
>JBILQA010000217.1:0-5267 GCA_044373535.1 Akkermansiaceae bacterium
GTTCCTTGACCTCAGGCGAGGAGACGACGACGGAGTCCTTGTCGATGACGGCATCGGCCCAGACCCACTTTTTGTCGGCGCCGGCGATGGCGAACTGCTTGAGTTTGCCGCCTGGGTCATCGCTTGACGGATTGCGGCCGTCCTTTTTGCCGACCATGAGACCGGCGCCGGTGTGCTCAAAGGCGAGGCGAATCTTAGAGCCCTCAACCTTGGCGGCCTTGAAGAGCGGGCCGGAGGGGACGATCTGCTTGCCGTAGTCGCGGGCCAGCGCCCAGCGGGCGAGGCGGGTGCCAACGTCGAACTTGTTTTTCGGATGGATGTCGGGCGCCTGGGCAAGCGGGACGGTGTCGATGATGACGGCCATGCCGGTGTTGGGGATGGCGAGGCTCTTGCGTTGGGCTTCGCGGTGCTTGGCCCAGCCGTTGCCGCCAGCCGGGTCCTCGACGGGCGCTTGGAAGTTGGCGAGTTGGACGAAGTAGAACGGGAAATCCCCTTGTCCCCACTGCTTGCGCCAGCCGCCGATGAGGGCGCGCATTTTCACGTGGTAGGTTTCGCCTTCAGTGCCATTGGCCTCGCCTTGGTACCAGAGCGCGCCCTTGATCGGGAACTTCACGATCGGGTGGATCATCGCGTTGTAGAGCCCGCTCCAGCCGCCGTCCGGAGTGGTCGGCAAGACCGGAGCCGGGGACAGAGCGGCATCGCTCTTCAGGTTGGCGCGGCTAACCTTGATCCAGCCATCCAGCTGGTCAAGGTAGGTGGCCATTTGGGCGCGGCGCGCGACGAGGAGTTTTTTCTTGGCCTCAAGCGCAGTGCTGAGCTCGGGGACGATCTCGAGCCCTTCGATGGGCGTCCATGGCTCGATCCGGGTGCCTCCCCAGTTGGTATAGATGAGACCGATCGGCACACCGGTCTGCTGCTGGATCTCGCGGGCAAAGTAGAAGCCGGCCGCGGTGAAGCCGGCCGCCGTGCGTGGCGAGCACACCTGCCATGGTGTCTCGAGGAGCGCATCGGTCTGCGGCTCGCCCGCGCTGACGCGCTTGAACTTGATTTGGCGAATATCGGGCAAATCCGCGCCGCGGATATCCTCGGCCGCGCCAAGGCAGCCACCGAGGAGCATCTCCATGTTGGACTGCCCGGAGCACACCCAAATGTCCCCCATGATAAGGTTTTTCAGCACCACTTGGTTTTTGCCCTTCACGAGCATTTCGAGCCCCTTTCCCTCCTTGAGAGCGGGCAGCGCAACGGCCCAGTTGCCGGTCGCATCCGCCTTGGTCTCCTTGCTTGCGCCGGCGAAGGTGACGCTGACGACTTCGCCCGTGTCCGCCCACCCCCAGACCCGCACCGGCACATCGCGCTGCAGCATCATGTCATTGCTGAAAATCTGCGCCAAGCGCACCTCCGCGGACGCAATTCCAACCGCAAGCAACGAGACAACCAGTGCAGCACCATGGGCGACGAGTTTCATAAACGATAGGTGGGCAGAAATTAATTGAGTTCGAAAAACAATCGACGCCCGCGCAAGCACGCCAGCCGGGCATTGGTCATTCACCGGCGCCAGCGCAAAGTGGCAAGCCAAATCGCCTGCGTGGGATCCTTTAGCGACTCTCCCCCAGGGGGTTCCGAGCTTGTGCGGGGTACCCTTCGCTGCGATCGTGGCAAGCCCTTATGGGAAATCAACCAAAGCCACCGGTCCACCAGGGTGAGCCAAGCGCCCCGCCGATGTCGGCCCCGCCGCGGCGGGCGCCGATCTTCTCGGTGCTTGGGCTGGTGGTGATACTCACCAGCATTGGGTGGGCGGTCTGGATGATGATGTCTTGGAAGGCTTTGTCGACAGGCGGCTACGCCGGTGCTGATGCGAGCTTTCTTGGCGACGCCGCGTTTTTGTCGCTCGCGGTGCTCGTCATCGCTCTTCCGCTCACGGTCTTGCTTGGCTTGGTTGGCCTGCTCAGGCACGAACGACCGCGAGCGCTTTGCTGGCTCGCCATAGCTCTGGGTGCGCTTTCCATTCTCTCGATGCTAATCATGATCGTGGTGAACCGTTAGGGGCGGGCTCAACCTCCCCCCGGTTGGCTGAGGTTCCTCACTTTCCCGCGTTCGCATCAAAGCGCAGAAGCGCGTAGTAGTTGTTAGTCATGCGCTGGTTTTCGATGTCGACGGCGATTTCAGTGGCGCCTGGTCCAAAGCGGCCGAGGTCAATTTTTTTGAGGTCGGCGTATTTTTGCGCATCGGGTTTGCCGCTGAGGACGGCGGCGAGTCGCGCTGCGGTTTGATCGGAGACCATCTCGATGCGGGCCACAAAGACGCGGGTGGTTTTCTCTGGAGTCGGGGTGATTTTGAGCGGCAGCATGGCGTCGACGGCCCCCTGCGGCATCAGGGCTAGGAGCCGGTCGCCGCTTTCCCGGAACCAGGTTTTGCGCCATGTCTCGACCATCGCGGAGGCCTCATCGGGCGTCAGGCCGTGGTGCGCCAGAGCGGCCTTCCACTCGGCCGCCAGTTCGTTCTCAACCTCGCTGAGCGGTCGGCCGGCCGGCGGCAGGGTGACCTCGTGCTTGGTCGCCTGAACGTCCGCTGGCCGAGCCGCTAGATGCGGGACCCGCACCCACGACGCCAGGCCGTCCCGCACCCGCAGCGCCACGCTGAAATCAAGCGCTTGGTCCCAGAGGTTCTGCACGGTTACGACGTCTCCAGTGACGCTGGCGTTCGTAGCGATCGGGTCGCTACCCGCGCCGCGGTAGAAGATGAATTTCTCTGCTTGGGGAAGCTGCGGTTGCACGGCGAGGTCTGGGATTGATTTCAGGTCGGATTGGAAGATCCAGGCATCGGGCACTTCGCGGGCGGCGCCGTACGGCTCGGCGCTCTCAGCGGCGGGAATCGGGGGGATGTTTGCCAGCGCTTGCCGGTCGGTCGGGGGATGCAGTGTGCCGGTCCACTTGCCGGAAAACGAGATTCCCGTCATCGGGTTGGGAGCGGCCACTCCGCCGGACGAGTGGGGGAAGGTCTCAGCGATCGTGCCATTCACCAAGGACACCTCGATCGAGACCGCCATCGGCTTTTCCGGGTAAAAGTACAACACGGGCGTTTCCATGCGGACCCGCGACCGGCCAGTCTTGAATCCCAACCCCGGGCTGACAAATCCGGGGAGCCGTGCAAGTTCGTTGGCACCGGCATACCACGGCACCTGCAAGGCATTCGGCCCCGATAGCACCGTGAAGGTTCCCCACTCGTGAACCTCCAAGGCGCTGGCAAATTGGCAAAGCCCTAAACTGACAATCATCGCGGTTTTCATCATCACCGACTTGACCACCATTCCCGTGCGCCGTCCGTAACGGGCCGGTAAATTGTCCGCCTAGCGACCCGCCGCGGCCTTGAAGCTCGTTGGTTGCCAGACCCCTCGTTCGTGTCCTATGAAGGTCCGCGCAGGGATGAGCGAGCGAAGCGAAGGAACAAGTTCGGAGTATGTGGTTGCCTACCAGGGGACCTGGCGGCGCTATGCGGAGTCCGGTGGGGTGACCGGCTCGGGAGAGTGGATGAAGGAGCGCGCAGCGATCCTGGCGGGGTGGAAGTGTGCCGTCGATGGTCTGCTGTCCCAGGCGGACAGGGATGATCCGGAGATTTGGGGGACGCTGGGGGAGGCGTTCTCGAGCGGCTTTGGCACCGAGCGCGATGAGGTGCGCGCCGAGGAGTTCCTGCGCAAGGCGGCCAATGCGGGGCGGGTCGAATCGATGATCCGCCTGGGGACATTCCTCGGCCGCGATTGGCGCAGTGGCGACGACCGGGCGGAATCCATCGAGTGGTTCCGCCGCGCGGCGGATCATGGGAATGCCAGCGCGATGACGACCTTGGGGATGGCGTACCGTGACGGCCGCGAGGTCACTGCGGATATCAACCAGGCGGTGCGCTGGTTTCTGCGCGCCTACGAGGCGGGGTCGGCCAATGCGGCCGGGCTGGCCGGGCGCTTGCTCGCCGAGAATCCCGCCACCCACGCGGAGGCAGTAAAATGGCTGCGGCTGGCAGTCGAGGGCGGCTGCAAAGATTACCACCAAAGTTTGGCGGTCCTCTTTGACGATCGAAGCTCCCCGGTGCACGACCCGCGCGAGGGGTTTCTTGCCTGGGTGCAGGTGGCTCAGCGGCCAAGCGGCGAGGTGCGCCTCCAGGCGATGCGCCAGATTGCCCTGTGCTGCCGGGATGGCCTCGGCACTGAGCGCAGCGTCAAGGAGGCGAAGCGCTGGCTCGACCGGCTCATCACCCTGGCGCCGACGGGCAAGCCTGACCACCGCCGCGCCCTGAAGCTGCGCGCCGAGCTCGATGAGGAGTTATTCTAGGGCGTGCTGGCGGCAGCGGGATAAGCCTTGGCGCGGGCGCGGGGATCGGGTATGGGCTACTGATTATGAGTCAATTGCAGCCTTCAAAGGGTGTCACCGCGGTGCTTGTGGCGATGATCTTGGCGGGAGGACTGGCAAGCGCGGGGTACTTTGCCAGCAAGACATTGTATAACGCCCAGGTGGCTGTGAACACGGCGCAAGCGAAGGGCTTGGCCGAGAGGAAGGTCAAGGCGGACATGGCCAGGTGGACGGTGGGGTTTTCCGCGTCCGGGAAATCCCGCGAGGAAATCCCCGCGCTGTATGAGAAGGCCGAGGCGCAGCAAAAGCAGGTCTTGGATCTGCTAAAAGCGCAAGGGTTCTCCGCGGATGAGCTGCGCGCTGAGATCATTGACCACACGATGCGCGAGTATCGCGATGATAACCAGGTGCTGGTCGAAGAGAGTCACCGCCTCGCCGGGGCCATCACCGTTTCCACCGGGCAAGTCGATCTGGTCGAGAAAGCGCGGGCGGAAGTGAACAAGCTATTAGCCCAAGGGTTAGATATCTCGAATGGCACACCGGAGTATTTTTTCACTAAGCTTAACGAGATCAAGCCGGCGATGCTCAAGGAGGCGGCGCAGAATGCGCGGATTGCGGCCACCGAGTTTGCCACCAATGCAGGGGCCAAGGTGGGCAAGATCCGCAGCGCCAGCCAAGGCGGCTTCATCGTCCAGGATGCCGGCTCAAGCTCCGGGGAAACCTACTCCATCCTCAAGGACATCCGCGTGGTGACCACCGTGGATTTCTACCTCAACGATTGATGTTTTTGGTTGGACCGTCGCCGCGCGTACCGTGACGGCCGCGAGGTCACTGCGGATGTCAACCAGGCGGTGCGCTGGTTTCTGCGCGCCTCAGAGGCGGGGCCGGCCAAGGCGGCCGGATCCACCGGCAAATATCATCTTGGTT
>JBILQA010000218.1:0-5263 GCA_044373535.1 Akkermansiaceae bacterium
ATTTGGTCGATATCCGACGTGATTCCAATGGAGTGATAGTCCTCGGGTGTAGTAAAGGTAACCACGCGCCGACCATAAAAATGGCGGGGCGGATGACAAGAAATTCTGGGGCAACACGTCGAGGTGGTCAATGGTATTGGCTATGAGTTCTCCTTAACCGAGACGAAGGGAAAGTATCTTCTGCGCTATGATGAGGCCACCAAGCTTGGTGCGAAGCGCCGGGTCGTGGTGAGCCTTGATATTGCGCTGAAGGAAGACAGCTTCGAATTCAACATCCAACAACTGGAATAGCGGCTGGACCACCACCAGCTATTTACCCGATCGCTGAACAGAAATGTAACCACACGCCAACCAATGCGTTGGCGTGCCAACCCATTTGAAAAATGAAATTCGGACTGCTTCTCGGCTACGAACCCCGGGTTTTGGGCTGGTCTTCGCCTGCTGCGGCGTGGTTATGGAAACGGACCGCACCGGCATCGTCACCCGCCACGCCTACGACAGCCTGCGCCGCTTGGTGAAGTCCGAGGCTTCGTTGAGTTCTGAAATTGCATCAAACTCGGTGGGAAGAAATTTGTCCAAATCGGTATTGAGGTCGGGCGTGAGGTGGCGTGAGATGCGCGGGATGGTTCGATTTCGTCCAAATGTGGCCGCGCTGGTGGTGGATGCCGAGGGGAAGCTGCTGATTTGCGAGCGGTGGAATGTTCCGGGGGCGTGGCAGTTTCCGCAGGGTGGAGTGGATGCGGGGGAGACGGCGCGCGAGGCGCTGGTGCGCGAGGTGCGCGAGGAGATTGGTCTGCCGAAAAGCGCCTACCGGATCGTGGAATCCCGCGACGGCTACCGCTACTTGTATCCCGAGGAGGTGCGGCGGCGCAAGGTGCGCAAGCATGGGTTCCATGGCCAAGAGCAGACGTATTTTCTCTGCCGGCTTGAGCCTGGGGCGCCGGAGATCAACGTGGATCAAAAACCGCGCGAGTTTGGCGGGTTCCGCTGGATTGACCCGGCGGACTTCTCGCTCGAGTGGGTGGCGGGTTTCAAGCGCGAGGTTTACCGCCAGGTGATGGAGGAATTCTTCGGCGTGGTGCTTTAGGGTTGATGCGGGATGAGCTCCTCGAGGAGCTCGCGCAGCATCTTAGGCTCAACGGGTTTGACCAAGTGGTGGTTGAAGCCGGCCTCGCGGGTCCGCAGTCGGTCGCTGTCCTGGCCCCATCCGGTGAGGGCGATGAGGATCGTGTCGCGGCAGTTGGCGAGTCCGCGCAAGCGTCTGGCGGTTTCGTAGCCGTCCATGAGGGGCATGCCGATGTCCATGAAGACAATCTGTGGCTGCATCTCGGCGGCGGCTTCCAAGGCGGATGCGCCGCTGTAGGCGGTGCGCGTCTCGTAGCCTTCCAGCTTCAGGAATAAGGCCATCATGTCCGCGGTGGATTTCGCGTCATCGACGACGAGGATCTTGCAGGGTGGCCGCTCCGGCGTTGGCTGGCTCTTGGCCGCCGTGGCGGGTGCCTCGCCGCCAAGCTCCTCGGGGGCCGCCGCACGTGGCAACTCGACGCAAAACTCGCTGCCCTTGCCAATCCCAGCGCTGGAGACCGCCACGCTGCCGCCGTGCAAGTCGACTAACAGGCGCACCAGCGTCAGGCCAATGCCGAGGCCCTCATTGTTAGGGCGATCCTCGCGGCCGATCTGGGTGAACATTTCAAAGATGGCGGTTTGCATGGCGGGATCAATTCCATCGCCGTCATCGCGGACGCGGATGGAGATGGTGTTCTCATGGGCCTCGGCGGAGAGCCAGATGTGGCCGCCGTCGGGCGTGTAGCGTGCGGCATTGCTCAAGAGATTGGAAACGATTTGCGCCAGGCGCCCGGCGTCGGCGCGGGCGTAGATTGGCGTGGGGGGCATGTGGATGGCCAGGGTGTGGCCCGCGCGGTCGACCAAGGGTCTAACCACCTCGACGGCCTCCGCGAAGACGTCGTAGAGTTCGATGGTTGAGGGGCGCAGCTTGAGGGTGCCGCGGGTGATGCGGGCGATGTCGAGGAGGTCGTCGATGAGTCTAACCATCTGAGAGGTTTGGCGCTCGATGACGGCGATGACCTGAGAGGCGAGCTCTGGGCGGTTGAGGGAGTTTTTGAGCACCTCGATGCCGGTGCGGATGGGTGCGAGTGGGTTGCGCAGCTCATGGGCGAGGGTGGCGAGGAACTCGTTTTTCCGCTGGTCGGCCTCGCGCAGGGTGGCGACGAGCTGGAGGCGCTCGGTCACATCGACGGCCATGACGTAGCAGCCGACGACCTGAGTGCCGGAGATGTCCGGGACGAGCGAGAGGTCGAGCTGGCGCTCGCCGAGAACCTGGTGGGTGAGGGCGGCCTCGACGCGCACGACGGAGCCGGCCAAGGCGCGCTGGAGGAGTGGCAGGCGGTGCTCGAAGACCTTGGGCCCGAGGACCTCGCTGACGAGCCTGCCGGCGAAGGTCTCGCCCGGGCTGCCGAGCCAGACGGCGTACTCACGGTTAGTGAACTGATAGCGCAGGTCGGTGCCGACGTAGGCGATCAGGGCGGGCATGTGGTCGGAGACGAGGCGCAGGCGCCGATCGCTCTCGCGGAGTTTGTTTTCCGCGTCGGTCTGTTCGATGGCGGCCCAGACGCGCTCGGCGGTTTCCTCGACGAGGACGATCTCCTCCTCGGCCCAGCGGCGTGGCTGGGCCTGTTCGACGATGAGCCGTGCGACGGTCCTGCCGCCCTTGCGCAGGAGAATCTCGATAAAGGCGGCCACGCCGCTGGCCTGATAGGCGGATTTTTCCGCTGTGGAGAGGTGGCTGCTGTTCGCAAGGTCCTCCTCGACGCTGCGCTGGCCGCGGGGGTGATCCCCGGTCCAGCGCGCCGATCCGGCGCGTTCGGCGCATTCGAGGCCGAACTCGCAGCATCTCACGCGGCTGGCGCGCAGATGCCGGGCGAGTAGGTCACTTGCGGCGGCGCGGATGTCCTCCACACAGGTCAGAGGGGCGAGGGCATCGGCAAGGGCAAGGCGGAAGCTGTTAGCCTCGGCGACGCGGCGCGCGGCGTCCTCTGCGGCCTTGCGTTGGGTGATGTCCTGGCTCTTGCCGCCGAGGCGCTGGATCGATGTGGACTCGCCCGGCATCTGAAAGGCGATGTTGTCGAGCCAACAGACGCTGCCGTCGGGCTTGATGAGGCGGAACTCCCAGCGGAAGCGCTGGCCCGCGGCGAGGGCGGGCAAGAGGCCGCTGGCGACGGCATGGTCGGCGGGATGGATCAACTCGGTCCAGCGCGCGAGGTCATCCATGATGTCAGTGCGGTCCAGGCCGTAGATGCGCTCGAAGGCCGGGCTGAGGTACTCGAGGCGCGGGGTCTCGAGATTGACGATCCAGAGGATATCGTCGGAGTGCTCGGCAAACGAGCGGAAGCGTTCCTCGCTCTGGCGCAGGGAGATTTCCGCGCGCGCGCGCTGGACCGATCCCCAGGTGCGGTCAACGCAGGCTTCAATCAGCGAGACCTCATGGGCCGTCCAGGCGCGCGGCGAATCGTGATAGACCCCCATGGCGGTGACCAACTTGTGGTGCTTCAACAACGGCACCGTGACGTGTGCGCAGATGCCCAAGGCGGCATAATTGGCCAAGCCTTGCGCGCCATGGTCGCTCGCCTCGCTCACGTCGCCAACGACCACGGTTTGGCCGGCGAGGCATTTGTCCAAGAGCGCGGGATGAAAGCCGCACAGATCGCGGGGCCCCACAGGGGGCGCTGCGGAGCCAACAAACTCGCCGCCTGCACGGATCTCGCCCAGCGCCGAGAGCTCGCCGTAACAAACGCGGTTCACTCCGAGATGGGTGCCGAGCATTTTGGCCGCCGCCGCCTGGATGGCGAGCGGATCGTCGAGGGGTCTAACAACATCGACTAGTTTCAGGAGGAATGCCTGGCGCTCCTCGCTTTCGCGGAGTTGTTGGGTGCTGGAGCGCAGGACGGCCTCGGAGCGGATGCGTTGGATGATAGGCCAGACGCGAGCGCCAGCTTCGTCGAGGGTCCAGATTTCGTCGCGTGTCCACTGTCGCGGATGTTCCTCGCTGATGCCGAGGACGGAGGCCCATCGGCCCTGCCAAGTGAAGGGTCGCGCGGCGCAGGAGATGAGTTGGATTTGTTCGTAGCAGGAGGATTGGCTGCGGGTGCGTGGGTCGATGCGGACGTCTTCGACGATGAGGGTGCCGCTCGCCAAGCAAGCCCAAAGCGCCTTGCCGAGCTCATCGAGGCCGTGTCGGCCGGCAAGCGGAGTGGCGTTAGGACGGCCCCAGTGGCCGCACATGGCGAGGGATTTTTCCTCTCCGGCGAGGCACTCGATTAGATAACAGCGGTGGGCGTTAAGTTGGGCGCCGACCATCTCTGTGGCGGTGCGGACGACTTCCTCCTCGGTGGTGAGGGCGGCGAGGCGGTTGGTGAGGTCGGCGATGAAGGTGATGAATTTTTCATCGCAGTGTCTCTCACTGACCTTGCGAGCGGTGCCGGCGACGCCGGTGAGCTCGCCGTTTGGGGCGAAGATGGGGACGAGGAGGTAGTCAAGGAAGCGCCAGCCGTTCTGGCTGAGGTAGGGGATCTCGCCCTCGACGGGGAGGCGGGTGCGGATGACGCTTTGGAGATTGCGCGCATAGAGCTGCGCAAGCCATGGGTCGAAGCCGAGCTCGTGGCAGTTCTTGCCCAGCGCGCGGTCAAGGGGAAGCGCCCAGCACTGGAGTTGGACCGGGTTGGCATAGACGAGGCGTTGGTCGAGATCGAAGCAGAAGGTTTTTTCCTCGCGGTGAGCGGTGATGGCTTCATGGCAGAGCTCGCGCCAGAGGTTTTTTTCGCCGGGTCTACGGGCGTGGTGCAGGGCGGTGATGTCCCGCAGGGTGCCGGAAATCTCGGGGCCTTGGGTGCCCGCGCGCGGAACCTGCGGAAGCATCTGGATTTCAAACCAGCGCGCACTTGCATCCGCATCAAGGACGCGAAACCTCAAGGGACCCGCCGGACGCTGGCGCGAATAACCAAGGCGGGTGAGTTTGCCCTCGAGCCGGGCACGGTCGTCGGCGTGTACGCGGCGGAAAAGGTCGCCTAAATTATAAGATGGCGCTTCGGGAAGATGGCCACAGATTTCGCGCCCGACGGGATCGAGGCACAAGTCATGGGTGCTTGGATCAAGCGACCAAACACCAAGTCGCTCAGGGTCTACCATGGGGTAGCCGAGCGATTCAGTGTCACGATGATTAAGCCAACCTTCGCGAGGAGGGGGGGAT
>JBILQA010000219.1:0-5218 GCA_044373535.1 Akkermansiaceae bacterium
TTGGAAGGACCCTGGTTTGAGCCACTTGAGGGACGACGAGCCGTTCCACGGGCCCTGGTTGTCGGTGTAGAAAAGTTCGCCCTCGGCGTTGAAGCCGATGCCGCCGGGCGAGCGGACGCCCGAAACGGTGGGGATCGCCTCGCCCTTGGGCGTGATGCGCAAGCCCCAGCCGCGCCAGTCGGAGTCGGCGGTGAACGAGCCGGTTAGGCAGAGGAGCACCCAGATGTTGCCGTCCTTGTCGGGTTCCGAGCCGAAGGCGAACTCGTGGTAGTTGCCGTTGATGCCCCAGGCATCGGAGAGGGTTTCGAAGCGGTCGGCGCGGCCGTCGCCGTCGGTGTCCTTGAGGCGGGTGACCTCGGGGCGCTGGGTGAGAACCAGCGAGTCATCCTGCCAGAACATCCCCAAGGGCTCGTGCAGGTTGCGCGCGAAGCGGGTCCACTTCACCTTGCTGAGGTCCTCGGCGTAGGCGCCCTCGCAGATCCAGACATCGCCGCGGCGGGTGGCGACGGCGACTTTCTGGCCCGGCATCAGGGCGATTGAGCTGACCTCCATGACCTCGCCGGGCGGCAGCGGGATGGGCTCGCGGTTGTAGAAGTCAGACTGTTGGGGCGGCGCGGCCAGGGCGGTGCCGGCGAGGCAGGCGAGGAGCAGAAGGGATTTCATGGGCGCAAGGATGTTAGGTGGCGGGTTACCAGGAGTAGAGGAGTTCAATGCGGGTGGTGCCCTTGGGGATTTCCAGCGGGACGAGGAGCTCAGCGGAGGCGCCGTTGCCGCGCAGCAAGGGGGTGCGGGCCGGGGCTGCGCCGAGGGTCAGGGTGGCGCCATTACCGAGGGCAAAGGCATTGGTGCCGGCGGCGGCGAGGTTTTTACCCTGCGCGAGGCGCAGCCATAAGGGCTGCGCGAGAGCCGACTCGCTGGTGAACGTCAGGGTGCGCTTGAGGGCGCGCTTGTTGTTGGAGAAGGCCGGCAGTGACTCGTCGCTGACCTTGGTGGCGCCGAGGTCGTAGAGGAAGGTGGGTTGTTGGGCCTTGTCCATCCGGTAGCCGCGGAAGCGGAACGGCAGGGCGGCTTGGGCGGCGGCCGGCCATTTTTCGTTAGGATCGGCCAGCAAGGCGAATGCCCGGCCCTTGCCGAGCTCAGCGAGGTTTTCGCCTGCGGGTGGCTGGTTGCCCTGGCCGCGGCCGTTCCAGTGGCGGCCGGCATCGATGAACGCGCCGGTCCAGACCATGGTGAGTCCGAGGGCGTCGGCATCAAAGGCGAGGTTGACGCCGCCGTCGAAGCCGACGCCGATGGCACGGGGCGAGGAACCCTCAATGAAGTTGCGATAGATGATGGCCTCGCCCGGTTCAGGGACGACGGGGATCTTGGCGCCGGGGGCGACTTTTTGTTTGGAGAGGAGGAGGCTGCCAGTGATGCCCTTGCCACTCATGGCAAGGAACAGGCCGCGGCCGCCGCCGCCCTGGAAGTACTCGATGCGGATCGGGTGAAGGCCCTTGGTGAGCTGGATTTTGCCGTTTTGCGCCTTGGATCCGTCCTGGGAGCCATTTTTCACCTCGATGACCGACTGGGTGTTGATGAAGACCGCGGCGGCGTCATCCGCGTCGAGGCGGAAGGTGTACTCGGCGTCGGCGGGCGCCTCAATCTCGCCCGTCCAAACGATGACGTACTTCTGGTCGCGCTCGGCCTGGGTCTCGCTGATGAGCCCCTCGTGCTCCTCCTCGGCGGAGTTAGGCTCGAGTTTCGAGACGTCGGGCATGGTTTTCCAGTCCCCCAGATAGACGTGGGAGATGAGGTTCTTGATCGGGGGGTTGGCCGATTCTAACGGGTGTGCCTTGAGCAGCTCCGGTGCGGTCCAGGCGGTGGCGCGCTTCGAGTTCGCGGAGCGGACGCGCTTGACCTCCCCCGGGGTGACGGCGGGGTGCTTGTTGCCCCAGGACGAGCGCACATAGGTGAGGATTTCGGCGATCTGGGCATCATTGAGGGTGGTGCCGAGGGGCATCATCTCCAGGTCGTAGGACTTGCCGCTGACCTCAATCGGGCCGTGGAGGCCGTGGAGGACGGCCTTGATGGCGCGCTGCGGGTCGCCCGCGACCCATGGGCTGCCGGCGAGCGGCGGGAAGCTTGCCTGGGCGCCCTTGCCATCAAGGCCGTGGCAGGCCGAGCAGTGGGTGGCGAAGTTCGCCTTGGCATCCTGGGCCAAGGCTGCGGCAGGAGCCAGGCACGCGAGGGCGGCAATCAGGGAGTGGAGTTTCATGATCTGAATGGACGTTAGGAAAAGTTGGATGCGCGTGTGTGCGGCTACAGCCAGGCGGCAGCGGAAATGACCAAGCGCTAACGTAGGTTAGTCACTCGATCTTGCGAGCGTCGAGATAACGCTGGCGCAGGCCGGCGGTGAGGGCATCGGCGTACTCGCGGTACAGGGACGGGAGACTGCGGCCGTTGATGTCGCGCAGGCCCTCGTAATCGCCGGCCTGGACGCGTGCGTGGACCTCGGCGGAGTTCATGACATACGGCTCAAGGTAGACGACGGGGCACTCGTAGGTGCGGTTGGCCAAAAGGTTGCGTGCCCAGATGTAGGGATTGTCGGCAATGTTGCGCGCGCGCGAGGAGGTCGGCTCGTAGCGGTAGGCGGGAAGCTTGGTGGCGGCGAAGAAACTCTCGACGACCGGCTCGGCCAGGGCGACCTCCTCCGCGTGGGTGCCTTGGAGGATTTTGAGCATCATTTCGAAGCGCTGGTCGGGCATGAGGATTTCCTCATCGGTGTAGGCGCCGTTAACCAAGGTGTGGAAGTGGTTCTTGGGAGAGAGAACCGGGTTGGCGGGGTCGGGCCCCCAACCCTCCGCGTTGAAATGCAGGCAAAGAACCAAGTCCGGGCGGATGACTTCGTTGACCAGGCGGGCGCGGGCGCGGATCTCGCTGGTGCGGTAGAAAAGGCGCCGCGCTAACAGTTGGGCGCGCGGGTCGGTCGTCTCCGCGCCGCCGAGTTGCTGGCAGGCGAGGTCAATGAAGGTGCCCGGCAGCGCCTTGGTGACGGGCTCGGGAGTGGCGCGCACGAGGGTGACGGCGGCGCCGAGGGCCTCAAGGCGCGGTTTGAGGAGCTTAGCGACGCTCAGGGTCATGTCGCCCTCGGCGACGGGAAGCCCTTGGCCGATGCGGAACCAGCGCTCCTCAATGTGGGCGAAGGCGCCGCCGATGTGGCCAGGATCAATGGCGATGCGGACGCCGGCAAGCGGCTGCTCGGCGGCGACGGTTTCGCGCGCGCTGGCTGGCTGCCAATAGCGCGCGACGGGCGCGGCGGCGAGCGCAGGATCGGCGAAGGCCAAGCGGTACCAGGTGTGCCCTTCCCCGGTTAGGATCGACACGCTGTCTTGGCCGACCTCAATGACCTGTTTCCAAGCGGGGCTAACAGTGAAGACCTCCTCCACCAGGCGGACAAATTCCTGGCGGGTGATGCTGTGTTGATAGGCGTCGAGGCGCTGCCAGTCTGGCGGAGGAGCGAGGTCGATGAGGAGCTGGACGCGGGACTGCTCGTCGCCGGTTGGGCTGGGCGAGTCAGCGAGGGCATCATGCCGTGAGAGGACAAAGGGCCGCGGCGTGAGAAGGTCCGGGCGGACCAGCCAAACGCCGAGGAGCGTGAGGGCAACGAGGGCGAGGCTGATAAGGGCCAGAACCAGACGGCGTGACATGGGATGAGTGGGGCGAGGGAAAAGCAGATGCACGCGGGGCGAGCGGGGAATGCCCGCGCCCAGACCGGTGGGGCCCCGGGAAAAGCGAAGCGAACCCGAGCAAAGCGGGTATTATTTGAAGGCGATCGGCTCGGCAAGCTGGAACCGCGGCCGCTGGTGCGAGGGCACTGAGGTTTGGCCGCGGAATGCGGGGACTCGCGCGGCCCTTGGCCCCCGGCGACCGGGCGGAAAGGAAAGGTTAGCATCCGGCGGCGGAGCGTGATTAGTCTCGCGGCGAAAGAATCGGACGTCGACAGGACGGCGTGAAAGCAAAAGAAACCACGGTGATCAGGATATTATTTTTAGGCGACATTGTTGGCGAGCCCGGCCGGCGTGCGGTCATCGACCAGTTGGCGGGGATCAAGCGCAGCGAGGAGGTGGACTTCGTCATCGTCAATGGGGAAAACTCCGCGGGTGGGCGGGGAATCACGCCAAAGATCGCCATTGATTTGTTGCGCGCCGGCGTGGCGGTGATCACTACCGGCGACCATATCTGGGATCAGCAGGAAGTCGTTGACTACCTGCCAACCGAGCCGCGCCTGCTGCGCCCGCTCAATTACCCGCCGGGAACCCCGGGGCAGGGGAGCGTGACGCTCGAGACGGCCAAGGGAAAGGTCGCAGTGGTGAACGCACAGGGCCGCTCGTTCATGCAGCCGTCCCTGGAGAACCCGTTCACGATGGTCGAGGAGGAGGCGCAACGGCTTCGCGCTGAGGGGGCTATGGCGATTTTTGTGGATTTCCACGCGGAGACCACCAGCGAGAAGATCGCGATGGGCCGACACCTCGACGGGCGGGTCTCCGCGGTGGTCGGAACCCACACCCACGTGCAGACGGCCGACGAGCGCATCCTACCCAACGGCACCGCCTACCTCACCGACGCGGGAATGTGCGGCCCGGATGACTCGGTGCTGGGCCGGACCGTTGAGTCGGTCGTCTGGCGCTTCCGGACGTCCATGCCGACGCGCTTCCCCGTGGCCAAGGGGGCGGTGCGCCTCTGCGGGGCGCTGGTGGATGTCGACCCGCTCAGTGGCAATGCCTTGGCGATAAGGCGCTTCAACCGGCTCCTCGAACCCGGGGAGATGTAGGGGGAAGGAGAGGCATAGGTCCCATAGGTCGTATAGGACCCATTGGAGCGCCGGGGCCACGCAAAGCCACTCACGGAATCCTCTGCAGCGCTTCAGAGAGCCGCGGATGGCCAGAAATCCCTTTGTTTTTAAAGGGTTTGGTAAAAAAGGCTTTCACGGGCGATTTTTTTTGACACGATGGTCGGCTTTGCTACTTTGCGGCCCGCTTTTCCCGGGGATCCGGGGGTTTTTGTGACGGCCCGTGCAGACGAGGTTGGTGCGAAGACTCCTGAAACTTCAGGGGGAGCGGCGAAGAAACGGAGAATTGCTCATGTAGCTCAGGGGTAGAGCGCATCCTTGGTAAGGATGAGGTCGGGGGTTCAATTCCCCCCATGAGCTCCATCGGTTTTTTCTCAGATCTCACAACCA
>JBILQA010000220.1:0-5210 GCA_044373535.1 Akkermansiaceae bacterium
GCCGCAGCAGCTCGGGATTTGACGATCTGCGCTAAGCCCATTTGCTTCCAAGCCACTGGCTGGCGGGTCCTGCGCAAGCACGGCCCTCCAGCCAGAACTTTTTCACCCCTGCAGCCTGCGTCGGTCCCCCGGCCGCGCTGAAGACCAACGTGGATGCGTGCGTGGCTTGCAGGCCTCGCCACCATCCACCCCCGCCGGCGCCGACGCCCGTCTCCACCGACAAGCCTCGCTGGCCTCCGTCGCGCGACTTCCCGGCAGCCCAAAAAAATCCCGCGGACGCGCGCATGGCGGCCTCCGCGGGAAAAATCCTTGGTCCTTACCCTCCGTTACTTGAGCTGAACGCTCACTTCCTTCTGGGTCTCAAGTTCGATCCCCTTCATACCCTTGACCGCCTCCGCCAAGGCCGCCCGGTCGTCGGTCTCGAGCTTCTTCAGGACCTTCATGCCGCCCTCGTTGCTGAGCAGCTCTCCAACGCGCACGTCCATGAGGGTGATGGCATTGCCCTTCACGTAAGCGGCATTGGTCTGTTCGATCCCCGGCTCGATAACAAGACGCGCGGCGATGCGCATGTCCTTCATCATCGCCATGGCCGCGGCCGCTTCCGCATCGTCCCCGTCGGCCGCTGCTTCCGCTTCGGCCTTCTTCGGATCCGGGAACTTGATGGTCAGCTTTCCGCCGCTGTAAGCAAAGGTCACTGGCTCCTCCTTCGCGCCTCCCGCACCCGCCCCGTCCGCCTCTGCCTCGCCCATCTCCTTGAGCGAGCCGCCCGGGGTGAACTTCACCTTGTTGATGTCGGCAAACTTGTAGCTCACCTTCACTCCCTTGCCGCCATCCCGCTCGACCTTCTCCATTCCCACGTACTCCACCCCGGGACCATAGCCGGCCGCCGCCGCTTGGTACTTCTTCTCGTCGTAGAGCTCCTTGAACGGATCCTCCGCCGCCGCCGCCCCGGCTTCCGCGCCCATCGCCCCGACCATCGCCAAGATCTGCGCGCCGATGACGGTCTCCTCAACGATCGTGCCGCTGCCGTCCTTTTTTAGAGTCATTGTCGACTCGTTCTGCAGGCACGAGTTTAAGCCAAAGAGCGCCATGAGCGCCGCCGCTAGACGGAAGAGTTTTTGATTCATAAGGGGTTGTTGATGTAAGGGAGGCACTCTTCCCGCGGGCCCCGCGCTTGGCAAGGACGGAAAGGGCACCTCCCGCACGCTGTGCATTCTGCTTCTAACACCCGCGCGGCGCTTGCGGAATGCCGCCCCGCGCCCACCGGCGCTCCCGCTCACCCATCCGACGGGCCCCGGCGCCCGTTTTCTCCCAAGCGTCAGATCTTGCTGCATGCCCACGAGTGCCGCGCCAGGGCGGCGCGCCGCCGGGGTGTTAGAAGCCGCCCTTGGCACGGCCGCTGCGGCTCGGTTGGGCAGGAAAGCCACTGCTTGGCGACTTCCCCCATGTCATCCCCCATGTGCCGACCCACGTGCCCCCCAACATGCACACCTCCAGAAACCGCTTATGAACATGAAAAACATCCCCCTGCTTATTTGTCCCTCACCCTGCGCTCCGCGCGCCTTCCTCAGCCTTTTTACCGCCGGCGTCGCCTTGGCTCTTGCCGGGCCAGCCGAAGCTCAGCGCCCGTCAGCGGGCAGCATCCAGCCGTCCACCCAGCAGCAACCCCAACAAGCGGCGCGTGACTCTCAACGCTCCTCCCAGTGGCACTCCGGCGACGAGTGGTTCAACCAGGAGAGCCGCGCCAGCTCCAACGCCGAAGGCTGGTCGGCCACCCGCCCAAGCGGCGCCCCAAGCGGCGCCCCCAGCGGCGCCCCTTTCCATGTCTGGGATCCGCAGACCCAGACATGGGTCATCATCGACCGCGATGTCGTCGTTGACCAATACCAAGCGCTTCAGCGCGGCGAAACCCCACCAAAGGTCGACCCCCAACGTATCCAACGCCTCAGCCCGCAGCAGCACGCTAAACTCGAAGAGCAAATCCTGCCACGCCGCATCACCATCGAGCAGGACAACCAGCCGCTCCAGCTCGAGCAACCCGGCCAATCCGGTCAAGCCGGTCAAGCCGGTCAAGCCGGTCAAGCCGGTCAGCCCGGGCAAGCCGGTCAGCAAGC
Organism: Akkermansiaceae bacterium; assembly: GCA_044373535.1. Lineage (GTDB taxonomy): Bacteria > Verrucomicrobiota > Verrucomicrobiia > Verrucomicrobiales > Akkermansiaceae > JBILQA01. The sequence continues at coordinate 2,115 of JBILQA010000220.1, forward strand.
CTCCGACATCCAGCAAACCAAGAAGGAGCTCAAGCAACAAGCCAAGCAGGCAAGGGAAGCTGCCAAGGAGGCCGCCCAGCAGCAGGCCAAGCGCCAGCAGCCGCAGGATCTCCAGCCGTTGAGCCTGCAAGGGCGCATCGAAGGGTTCCGTGAAGTAGGCATCAAGGATGACTCCGGCCTATGGCAGGATCACACCTTGGTGCGTATCCGCCTGGACAACGGGACCGAGTCGGTTGTCGACATTGGTCGCCGCATGGATCTGGAGGATATTGATCTTCAACAGGGTCAGCAGATCCAGATCAATGGCCACCAAGGCGAGGTGGACAACAAGCAGGTCGTGGTGGCCGACCAGGTCCAGATTGGCCAGCGTTCGTTCAACATTGCCCGCGACGACCAAAGGCGGGAAATCTCCGGCCGTGTCACCGACGTCGGCAAGGTTGACCTCAAAAAGCAGGGCGAGGACAGCCTGCTGGTACGCTTGAAGATGGATGACGGCTCGGCCGTCGTGGTCGACCTTGGCAAGAACACTCGCCTTGAGGATCTGGACCTTGAGAAGAACTCTCAGGTGCGGGTGCGCGGCGAGCGCGAGTTTATCGACGGCAAGTCCATTCTCGTTGCCGAGCAAATTAGCGTCGATGGCGAGTCCACCCAGATTCCCCAGCAACCTCACGATCCACAACTCCAGCAGCAACGCCAAGAGCGCCAGCAGCTCCAACCACAGCCGCAGCCACCGCTTCAACAGCCGCAGCCATCCGAGGGGCCGCAAAGCCAGAGCCCGCGCGGTTACTGAGGCACCAACATGCCCGCCGCAGATGCCGTCAGGTCGGCGGCATCTGCGGCATGGCTCCGAGCCCCCGCTGGAGGAATCCCGCGGGGGCATTTTGTTTGATCCCGCGGCGCCAAAACCCATGGACGTTGTCTGGCTGGCCGCTATGCTGGCCCTCGCCAAACGCCCATGCCCGCTGAGCTCGCCGTCAAAATTGAAAATCTCGTCAAGGACTTCAAAACGTCCTACCGCCGAGAACCGCTTCGCGCGGTCGATGGCGTCAGCTTGGAGATCAAGGCCGGCGAGGTCTACGGACTAATCGGCCCAAACGGCTCGGGAAAATCCACCACCATGAAGGCCTTGCTTGGCCTCGTCACCCCCACGTCAGGGACGTGCGCGATTTTCGGGCGGGACTCGATGAAGGTCGACTCCCGCAACGATGTCGGCTTTCTCCCGGAGAATCCTTACTTCTATAAACATCTCACCGGCGCGGAAACCATCCGCTTCTATGGCCGACTCTGCGGCCTACGGGGCAGCGTGTTACAGCAGCGCATCGACGAGCTGCTGGTTCTTGTTGGACTCGAGAATGCCCGCGACCGCCGCCTTGGTGGCTATTCCAAGGGCATGCTCCAACGCATCGGCTTAGCCCAGGCGCTCGTCCAAGAGCCGCGTCTGGTCATCCTTGATGAGCCGACTGCGGGGGTTGACCCGGTCGGCTCACGGGAAATCCGCGATCTCATTCTAGCCCTGCGCGAGCGCGGCATCACGGTTTTCCTTTGCTCCCACCTGCTTGAGCAGGTCCAGGAGGTTTGTGATCGCGTCGGCATTATTTTCCGCGGGAAAATCGTCAGGGAAGGGCCGCTTGATGAGCTCATCGCCATCGAAAACCAAACCGAAATCATCCTGGAAAACGCCCCGCCCGAGCTTCTCTCCCGCCTCGCCGCCATCATCGCTGCCGAACCGGCTGCCACGCTGGTCAAATCAGGCCGCCCCCGCACCACCCTTGAGCGGCTTTTCCTGCGCGAGGCCGCCCACCAGCGTGAGACCGAAATCCGATGAGCACCAAGCGCCCGCCCTTCTTCTCCCCGTCACGCACTGGCGTTATCGCCTGCCACACCTTCACCCAGCTGGTGCGCATGAAGGTGTTCTACTTCCTGGCCTTTTTCGCCGTCGTCGTCATCGCCAGCAACTTCCTCATCCTGCCCCAGTTCGCACCTCCCGAGTCAGGACCCATCGCTCTCACTGAGAACCAGTTGCGCATGCTCAAGAGCGCCGCCATGGGGACCATGAAGCTCTTTTCCATCATTTTCGCCATCGTCTCCACCGCTTTGTTGCTGCCCAAGGACGTCGAAGACCGCACCCTCTACACCATCCTGGCCAAGCCGGTGCCGCGGCTTGATTACCTGCTTGGCAAACTCTTGGGCGTGCTTGCCCTGATCTTCGTCTCGCTTGCCCTGATGGACGTGCTGATGTCCGGCATGCTTGCCTTGCGCGCCCATAGCGTCCTCGCCAGCCAGCTCCAACTTGCTGATCAACTCGGCTGGGCCGACTCGGTACGCGACTCAATCCGTGCAAGCGTGGCAAGGCACGGAGTCACCTGCAGCCTGCAGGCCGGAGTTCTTGCCATTTTCCTTCAAAGCGCGGTGGTTGCCTCCATGTCCCTGTTCATCTCCACCTTTGCCACCAGCACCTTGTTCACTACGATCACCACCACCCTGGTGTACTTTATCGGCAACTTCCAAGCCGAAGCCCGCGACTATTGGATGGCCAGCCATGACCTCGGCCAGACCGCTCTGGCTCGCCTTGGCGCCTTGGCCATGACCCTGGTATTCCCCGACTTCCAGCTCTTCAACGTGATTGATGCCGCCATCGAAGGCCAAATCATCTCGCTCAACGTCATCGCCAGCCTCTCCGGCATCGCCGCCCTCTACACCGCCATCTACGCGGCCTTCTCGTGGTTCGTCTTCTCCAACAAAGAGTTCTGATGCAGCGCCTGCCTCGATCGCTGGTTCTCGTCGCCGCCGTGCTCGCCACTGGCGTCCTGCGCGTGCCCCTCGAGTCCGCCCTCACTGCCAACCTGCGCACTGCCAACCTGCTGCTCAAGCCGCTGGATGTCACCACTCAGGCAAAACTTGGCCAAACCAGCGCGGCGGTTGCTCTCGGGGGTCTGCGCACCGTCGTCGCCGTATTCCAAAACATCCGCGCCAACACCGCCTTCCAACAGCAAGATTGGCCACGCGTTGCCTCCGCCTTTGAGACCGTCACCACTCTGGCTCCGCGCACCGTCTACTATTGGCAAACCGGCGGCTGGCACATGGCCACCAATGCCG
>JBILQA010000221.1:0-5209 GCA_044373535.1 Akkermansiaceae bacterium
CCCTGGTGAAGAATGCCGCGCCCTCCTCAAGGTCCGTTAGGGAGATGAACTCGTCGGCCGTGTGCGCCTGCTCGATGGACCCCGGCCCCAGACAGATCGCCGGCAGTCCGCCGGCGGCAAGGTGCGCCGCATCGGAGAACCACGGCGCGCCCACCGCGCGCGAGGCGGCGCGTGTGGCTAACAACCACTGGATGCCGGGGTGGTCGATGGGCGTCTCCATCGGGGGGTTCTCGTGCGGGTTGAAGATCTCCACCTCCAGATCGGAGAGGATTTCACTCAGCAGCAAGAGCGCGCCGCCCGCGGCGTCCAGCGCCGGGGTGATGCGGATGTCGAGTTCAGCGGCGGCGTAGTCGGGCACGATGTTAGGCCGCGAGCCGCCAACCATGGTGCCGACGTTGAGGGTTGGCAGGCCAAGCACCGGGTGGGGATAGGAACCGGCGCGCTGCTTGAAGCGCGCGTCGAGCTGGTCGAGCGCGCGGGCGAGCTTGAGGATCGCGTTGTCGCCGCGCTCGGGCATCGAGCTGTGGACGGCGCGTCCGCGGGCAATCACGGTGGCCCACAGCGAGCCCTTGGTGGTGTGGACGATGTCGAGCGAGGTTGGCTCGCCAACCACCGCGAACTGATAGTCCCGCGCGTACTTCGCGGCAAACTCCTTCGACCCCCATTGGCCGGACTCCTCGCCCATGAAGGCCACGAAGTCCACGGCGACGGCGGCGTCGGCAAGGGTGTGGCGGTTTTGTTGGAGGCCCCAAAGCATGGCGGCCATCGGTCCCTTGGTATCGCTGGCTCCGCGGCCATAGAGGCGTCCATCGCGGATGGCGGCGTCGAAGGGCGGGATGGTCATGCCGGTCACGCCCACGGTGTCCAGGTGGGGGCCAAGCAGGATGCGCGGCCGTCCGTCAAGCGGCGCAAAGCGGGCAATCAGGTTGGGCCGCCCCGGCTTGATCTCCTCAAGGGTGACACTCGCTCCCAATTCGGCCAAGTAGCCTGCTAGAAACTCGGCGATGGCCGCCTCGCCGGTCGCCTCGGTCCCTGGAGCATTGTCCGGGTTGACCGATGGGATGCGGACGAGTTGTTGGAGGAGATCCGTGACGGTGGCTGGCACGCGGGAATTGTGCCCGCTCATCCGGAAAAGGCTAGCGGGTTCTAACCGCGGCCGGATCACTTCAGAGTCATCAGGTAACCGAAGAGGTCGGCAACCTGTTGCGGGGTGAAGCCATCGATCAATCCTTCGGGCATGAGCGAGCGGCGCGACACGTCGTGGGCGAGGATTTCGGCGCGCGGGATGACGCGCAGGTCCGCGCCGATCTGGCGCAGCGTCAGGGACTCGTTGGATTCCGCGCTGAGGAAGCCGCTCAGGGAGCTGCCGTCCTTGAGCTTGAGGTCGTGGCGGTAGTAGCCGCTCTCAAGCTGGGCATTCGGGGTGAGCACATTGCGCAGAAGCGCCTCGATTCCCATGGCGCCCGCGCCGCTCAGGTTGGGTCCCACGGCGATGCCCTCGCCCTTGACCTGATGGCAGATGAGGCAGCTGGCCTGGGCGAGTTGCTGGCCGCGGGTCGGATCGCCCGGCTGGGCGGCAAGCTGGCGGAAGCGGGCAAACTTTTCCTCAAGGGTGGCGGCTTCGGCCAGGGTGACCAGCGGGGGAAAATCCCGGGTCAGGGAGACTTTGGCTCCGCCTTCCAGCGGGCCGCCAAGTTTGGAGGCATCAATCCGCTGGACCAGCCCGGCCGGTTGGTCTGCCGCGGTGAAGCGTGTCCGGAAGTCGCGGCGGATTTCCTCTGCGCTGCGCGCGCGGTTCCAGATGCGCATTTCGTCGACCATCGCCGCGCTGCCACCCGCCGCGTTGCTCTCGCCGAGGTTCATGCCGGTCAGGGCGGCGGTGAAGTTGCCGCCCTGGACATCCGGCTCGCCATCAAAATACAGCGCCAGCTTGCCGGACGCGTCCCGGGTGAGCGCGCAGTGGGTCCATTGCCCCGCCGCCGTCACCCGCTTGGCGATGAGCTGGTCGGACTTGTCGGCAAACAAGCGCAGACGGCCCTGATAGAAATTCATGTCCGCACCGTCGTGGCCGCGCCTCCCAAGCAGGCTGTCGTCGTTGCTCACCGCGTCGGCCAGTTTGACCCAACCTTCGACGGTGAACGGGCCATCCAGTGTGAGGTTGGTGCGCACGCGGCCCGCGGGCTTGCCGGCAAGCTCGATGACCGGTTGCAGCAGCCCGTGGTTGCTGGCCAACAAGGCGGCAACATCCGGATGGTCGGCTCCAAGGGCGGCTATCAGTTTCTCCACCGCCGCACCGTCAAAGCCGGCGAATTTGCCGCCGACTAGCAGCTGGGCAAACGCGCGCGCCTTGGCCGCGCTTGCCGTCATGCCGTCCACCGCCAGGGCGCGCAGCGCGCCGGGCAGCGCGTCCCAGCGGAGGGCCAACTCGGCCACGGCCGCCGGGTCGTCCGCGCCGGCAAAGCCCAACAATGCCTCGCGCCGCACCGCCGCGTCGGCATGCTCAAGAAATGGCCGCATGCTGGCGAGAGTCGCGCCGCCGATCTCGCGCAGGGTGGCCAGGCCGCTGGCCAGCTCGGCGGGCGTGCGCTGCGGGGCCGCCAGCCAGGCCGCCACCTGCGGGGCCAGAGCGCCAAGGCGGAACCGCCGGGCGAGCTCAACGACAAGCCGCTCGCGCGCCTCGCTGCGCTTCTCGTCAAGCAGCGCCTGTGCGGCGCTGGCAACCATGGCGGCAAGCTGCGGGTTGGCCGCCACCTTCAGGTCAAGCCGGGTGAGCGCTTGGAGGACCACCTCGCGCTGCCGCGGGTCTCCCAGGATGTTGGAGAAGCCCTGTTGGACGGCCGGCTGGCCAAGCTGTCCGCCTAACAACGCCAGCTCGTCCGCGCCGAGCGGGCGTGGGATTTGCGCCAGCAGAGCAACCATGGCGGCAGCCGCCTCGGGCGCGGGCAGCGCGCGAACGGCCAACAGGCGCGCTTCGGCGGGAAGCTCGAGGGCCGTGTCAGCAAGCATGGCGCGTGTGGCTTCCTGATGCTCGGCCATTGCCCAGCGCGCCAGATAGCGCTCGAAATTCCGGTCGTAGGCGTCGCGGGAGTTGCCCGCCATCGGCTCGCGTCCGAGCCGGGCGGCGATGGCAAGCATCGCAGGCGTCGCTTCACGGTGCTCGCGCAGCGCGTTGGCAATCGCGGCGCGCACCCGGAAGTGCGGCTCGTCGCGGAGCGGCGCCAGGATCGTTAGGAAGTCGGCCTCCGGCAGCGATGACTCGCCGGCGATTCGAACCGCCTCGAAGCGCAGCTCGTGCTCGGGTGCGGCGGCAAGCCCCCTGAGCAGCGCCGGAGTGAGGCTGCCAAGCCCTTCGGCGGCCCACAGGGCGGCAAGCCGGCGGGCAAGCGCGTGCTTTGGGTCGGCGATGATGGCAGCCAGCTGCGGGGCGAGGTCGGTGGCCTTGCGGTCGACGATCTCCTGCCAGAGCTGGTTGCCAACGCGTGTGTTGGGGCCGCCAAGCCCGGCTAACAAATCCGCCGCGCCCATGGCGGCGACGTCGACGCGCGGCGGCGTCGGCTGGTTGGTCGGGCGGATGCGCCAGATCCTTCCGCGGGTCTTGTCGCGGTCGGGGTGGGTGCGTGGCACCTCGTTGTGGGAGATGATCTTGTTGTACCAGTCGACAACATAGAGGCAGCCATCCGGGCCGAAGTGGATGGCAATTGGGCGGAACCACGGGTCGTCGCTGAGCAGGAAGTCCTGCTCCTTCTTGTAGAGCGGGTGGCCATTGGAGTCGCGCGTCAGGGTGACGACCTGGATGCGCGAGGTGATTGGGTTGGCGAGGTAGAACACCCGGGTGCCCGCCGGGTAGCCGGCGGCAAAGGCGCTGCCGAGGTCGTCCGCCAAGGCCAGGCCGCTCAAGCCGGTGCCGCCCATGAGCGGCTGCGCGGTTGATTGCGGCAGCAGTGGCGCGTCATCCCGCAGCCGCGGGCCAAACGGTGTCGGGTAATTGGTTCCCGGCGCGAACTCGGCAACCGGGTGGCCCACGTCGTTGGCTTCCTGGATGAAGGTCTCACCGGTGCGCGCCATGGCCAGACCCCAGATGTTGTTGGGACCCGCAGTTAGTATCTGGAACGACGAGCCGTCGGGCTTGAAGCGGCCGAGCTTGCAGTGGTTGAAGGGAACCGCCCGGGCGCCGTCGGCAAACGCGAGCCCGTTAGGACGGGCGACGTTCGATGAGTTGAATGCGCCCTGGGCAAGGAATACCCAGCCACCCGGGGTGCGCTCAAACTGATGGGGAAACAGGTGGGAGTCCTGGATGCCGAAGCCCTGCAGCACCACCTCGTGGCTCTCGGCCTTGCCGTCGTTGTCGGCATCGCGGTAGCGCCGCAGCTCGGGTCCGTGCTGGACAAGCACGCCATCGGCCAGCGGCAGCATGGCCAGCGGAATGGCCAGCCCGTCGGCAAACACCCGCGGGGTGAGCGGCCCGGGCATGTTAGGCTCGTCAAACACCAGCACCTTGTCCTTGCCGCCGGTGGCGAAAAGCGCCTTGGCCGCGGGCTCGTTTTCGTTGGCGTCCACGGGATATTCCAGAGCGGTCATCGTCCACATGCGGCCGCGGCGGTCCCAGGCCACGGTGACCGGTTTGCCCACCCCTTGCTCTTCGCTGGCCACCAGCTCGGCGGTGAAGCCATCCGGCAGCTTGAAGCCCGCGCGCTGCTCAGCGGGGCTGCGTGCACCGCCTGGCTGCAGCGTGGCCGCGGCCATCGGCGCGGGGAGTTCCTCAATGAAAACCTCCTTCATCTGCACGAGAAAGCGGCCGCCGCCGTGGGCCTGCAGGCCTAGCAACCCGTCCTGCGCGATGTTGGCTTGCGCCTCGGTGTAGTCATGGGCCAGCACGCCGTTGATCCACGTGCGGATCCGCGGGCCCTCGCAGAGGATGCGATAGGCGTTCCAGTCCCAGTCCTTGACGACCGCGCCAAGGGCGGCGGAATCAAGCGCCTTTGCCAGCGCGCGGTTGCGGCGCGATTCGTCGTACAGGTCGCCCCAGTAGCCCGTGCCAACGTCTATCTGGTAGCCGGTCATTTCCGGGTCGGCCGGCCTGTTGCGGCTGCTGCGCACCTGCATCCCGGAGTTCTGGAACCCGGAGCCCCGGACGAGGCGGACCTTGAAGCTGAGCTCGAAGTTCTGGTAGGCTTTGTTAGACGCGAGGAACGAGTTGTGCGGGACATCG
>JBILQA010000222.1:0-5161 GCA_044373535.1 Akkermansiaceae bacterium
AACCCGTGCGAGGGGACAGACCCCTGTGCCCCGGTGTCCAGAGGCGTGCAAGGGGACAGACCCCTGTGCCCCGGTGTCCAGAGGCGTGCAAGGGGACAGACCCCTGTGCCCCGGTGTCCAGAGGAACCCGTGCGAGGGGACAGCAGGAGTGCAGAGGGACAGACCCCCAGGAAGCCGCAGGAGTGCAAGGAGTGCAAGCCGGAGTGGTACACGAGGAGGGGTTCGAACCCCCGACCCGCTGAATGTAAATCAGCCGCTCTACCGCTGAGCTACTCGTGCAATATCCCGGTGGCCCGTGATTACGCTGCCAGCAGCGCTTGGCAAGGGCAAAGAGCACCGTGCCGCGGCGGACGGGATCTAGTCACGATGGTAAAGTGTCTCAATGTCGTCCATATAACGGCCCAAGGGGTCGGTCCGCGGCCGGTCTGTTTGGGCATTCAAGCGTTTTTTGAGATCCAGATAATCTTGGAACTCCCCCGAGGTTTCCCGCGCGCGGGTAATCTCAAACCAGTCGAGATAGTCGCCCGCGCGTCTGGCTTTGCCACTCATCACCGCACGCATTCCGGCGAGTTTCTTTAGCTGCCCTGGCACGTTGTCAGGCTTCTTGTGGTAGAGTGCGCTGAGGACCTCCTCGTAGCCAACCACCAACGGCCGGTACGAGGGAAAGCAACGGTTGCTCAGCCGGACCAAACCTGCCTGAGCCGGATTGAGCGCAGCTTCGCGCTCGGCTTGGGTTTTGAGCTCCGAGATGAAGCCATAGTCATCCAGTCCCCGCTCGACGACGATTCCCTCCGGCGTGCGGAAATACAGCACCAAAGCCCGATCCAGCGCCGCCTCGGTCTCCGCCACGCTCATTGCCTCGGTCAGCTGCGCGTCGGAGCGGTTCGCCATCTGCAAGGCCCACCACTTCGGCAAGCTCGTCACTGTGAGGTTCATCGCGGGAAAATGCTTGCGCAGCAGGATCGTGCTGTCGCCTTCAAAGGCTGCCACCTCGGTAATAAACCTCTGGAAGCCCTCATGACCGGACGGCTGCTCCAGCAACGCCATGACCAACGCCCCCGCCGAGGCGCGGAAGGCTGCACGGGTGACGCCGTCCATCGACTCGATATCGTCCTCGCGGGTGGCAAAGAGGGCGTTGAAGTCCATCATTGTGCCGCTCTTGAAGACACTTTGGTAAAGCTTCCGATCGCCTTGGTCGTCAGCCCAGGCGGCGGCCTCAAGCAACCCATCAACCAGCCATGGGCGCACCACGAGGGGCCGCTCAATGGCACCTGGTTCGAGCGGGCGCAGCGAGCGCTCGTAGATGAGGATCTCCATCACGGCGCGGCGCAGTCGTTGGTTGTCCACGCCACCGCCCACATGCACATCGAGCTGCGGCCGGAAAACTCCCTCAAACAAAAAAATTCCAGCAGCCACCCGCCGCGGCGGTGGCTTGTCGTGCGGCGCGCCATGCAGCTGAATGACGATTGGATATTTCCCGGTGTCCTCGTTCTGGCCCATGACCTTGAGCAGATTGCGCCGAACCTCGTCGGCCTCCATCGCGATGCTCGCGCGCAACTGCATCTGGCTGCCAAGAATGAAGAACTGTCCGCTGCCCGAGCGGGAGACCTCAGGCGCGCGCTGCCCGACCAAGGCGCTGGCCTGCACGACTTCCTGTGGGGCGATCGGCGCGGCCACCCCCTCCTCGGTGACCGGCACCGCGCGTGGAACCTCGTCTGCCTCGGCCAATGCGGCGAGGCTTAGACATAGACTCAGGGCAATCAGGCAGTGTCGCACCCCTTGAGGCTATACCGGCCCGCCTGTCCTTGGCAAGCTACTGCCCCTTGCCGGCGGATGAGCTAAGCGCAGCGTCTAACGACCTCGATAAGCTATGCGCAGGCGGTCTTCGGAGATGACGATCCGTGGCAGCTGCCCAGAGCTTCGGCCCGCGGCCTCAAGTCCAAGCAGCCGCAGTTCGGGTGCGTAGACACTGGTTAGCGGCACGTAGCTCCCAAGCACCATCCGCAAGAACCCTTGCGGAATGCGCAGCTTGCCGAACCGCCCGCCCACGGGCACTCCCAAGCCCTCAATGAGCTCACCCGCCTCCAACGAGACTTCAACCGCGCCCTCATCCTGGGCGTCCTGGACCACGCGCAGATACATCGAGACCGTCTGCGGAAAGCCAAGGATCTCACGCTCGATGACAACCTCGGCAAATCCATCCTCTAAGCGCACCACCACGCGCCGCAGCGTGACGGCGCCTTCCAAAGACCCTGCCTGTCGGGCGTCCAAGGTCGCGGCAATGAAGCCGTTGAGTTGTGCTTCCGAGAGGTCCACCTCGCCGCCCTCGCGGCGGGCCTTTGCCAACTGCCCCGTTAGATCCGCGGCGGGGCCGGTCGCAACGTCACTCAAGTCCTGCGGTGTAAAGACCAGCCAGAGAAAGGCGGCCAATCCCGCGATGAGCGCCAGAATCAGCCCGCCGCGCACAAGCCGCCAGAAGCATCCGCCCTGCCTCGGCACCTGTGGCCGCTCCTCATCTTGCTTCTCATCCATGGCTTGTTTTCCCTATCCTAGCAGGCCTAGTCGCCCCCCGCAGCACCTTTTGAAGCCGGCGCGGCTGCCGGGGCGGATTTTTCACCCTCGCTCTTCGAGCCACTCTTGTACGAGTCACTGCGGTAGTCGGTCTGATAGAACCCGCTGCCTTTGAAGATCACCCCCGCGCCCGTTCCCAACAAGCGCTTCACCGTCCCACCGCACTGCGGCTGCGGACAGGCTGTTAGCTTCGCGTCATTCATGCTCTGGAACACCTCGAAGTGGTGGCCACAGGTTTCGCAGCGGTAGTCGTAGTTGGGCATTGTCAGAGGGTTGTTGGACGGCTCATAGCAGGCTGCGGGCGCCTTGCAACTCCCGAACTAGCAGGCTTGACCCGACCATGGGCGAGCGCTTTACTTCCGCGTCCATGACCCGACGCTCCCTGGTCCAAACCCTTCGCTGCGCTCTTGCGCTGGCAGCCACTGGCTTGGCGCTGTCGTCTTGTGGCTACCCGGGTGGCGCAAACTCCCCGGCATCTGAGTACCTGACGGGCTTCGATGCGCCACCAGCAGCGAGCACCGACCCGTTCCTCAATGATGATGTCTCCTACTGGGACGGCGACCAAGCCAGCGGCAGCCCGCTCATCCGGATCAACCGTTTCCAACAAAAGGCCTACTTCTACAAGGGCGGCGTCCTTGTAGGCGTCTCCAAGGTGGCTACCGGCATGGAGGGGTACGCCACTCCGGCGGGCAAGTACAAGATTATCGAGAAAGTACCCGCCTATGTCTCAGGCACCTATGGCCTGATCCGGCGCAAGGACACCGGCGAGGTGGTCATCCAGGATGCCACCGCTCGGGTCACTCCGGTCCCTCCCGGCTGTGAGTTTGTTGGGGCGCCCATGCCATTTTTCATGCGCTTCTTTTCCGGCTACGGCATGCATGAAGGCTTTATTCCCGGCTACGCCGCCTCGCACGGCTGCATCCGCATGCCCGGCCGCATGGTCCGCATCTTCTATAATGCCGCCCCCCTTGGCACACCTGTTATCGTTGAATGAACTCCATCGCACCCAACTCATCCTCTGTGACCCTGCCTGATCCCGCGGATACGTTTGACATCTCCGTGGCCGACACACGCGACCTCTTGGCCTCTGCGCTCAAGCCGATCCTCATCGACTGTCGCGAAGAGGACGAGCACGCCTACTGCCGCATCGCCGGCGCGGTGCTCCTCCCGCTTGCCGCCATCAACTCGCGCATCGCGGGGTTGTTAGGGTCGAAGGAGACCCCCGCCATCATCTATTGCCACCACGGGATGCGCTCAATGCGCGCAGTGACCTACCTGCGCGACCATGGGTTCTCGCATGTTTTCTCAATGCGTGGCGGCATCGACGCTTGGTCGAGCGAGATCGACCCGAGCGTGCCGGTCTATTGATTTCCCTGCGATGCGCGCCGTCATCCAGCGCGTCTCCGCCGCCGCGGTTAGCATCGATGGCTCGATTGTTGGGCAAATCGGCCGTGGGCTGCTTGTCCTGCTGGGTATTGAGCAGGGCGACAGCGGCGACGACCTCGCGTGGCTGAGCTCAAAAGTCGCGCGCCTGCGCGTTTTCCCCGACGAGGCGGGCAGGATCAACCGCAACCTGCGCGAGGCCGACGGGGGCATGCTTGTCGTGAGCCAGTTCACCCTGCATGCCTCGACGCGCAAGGGCAACCGCCCGTCATTCACCCAGGCCGCGGCACCCGCAGAGGCCGAGGCGCTCTATCGGGAGTTTCTAGCCGCAATGGAGGCCCATCTTGGACAAGTTGTTGAGCGCGGCCGCTTTGGTGCCGACATGCAGGTCTCACTGGTCAATGACGGCCCGGTGACTCTGATGATCGACAGCCGTCTGCGCGAGTGAGCTGGGGCGACTACTCCTTGAGGCGCACGGCGGTGCCGCAGAAGGTGCAGCGAAACCAGCGGAAGACCAGAAGGTGCACCGAGAGCGGCAGAATGTAGCCAAGTCTCTTGACGTGGTGGGCCTTGTTGTTTTTACGGCAGTTTTTTGGCACCAGCAGCCGCTGCGCGCAAACCCGGCATTTCATCCTCGCCGCAATCAGCAGATAGAAGACGCCCACAACCAACAAACAGGCTGGAAATGCGACCAGCCATTGGGGCACCCATTGAATGCCGCCGACGAGCATGTCCGAGGCTAACAGCAAGACCACCGCCACGACCGAAACCGGAAGCAAGAGTACGAACACGAGGGTGATGAGAGCACCTAACACCAGGCGCAAGCGGTGCGGATGCAGCACGCCGCGGATGTAGCGGCGCGAGCTCGGGCTGACCCCTTCATTGGTTTTGGCCCTGGTGACCTTCAACAGGTTTGCCGGAATCCGCTGCGCCTCGGCTTGCTCGCGTTCGAGTTGTGCAGGCGTCTTGAGCTCGCTGAGCGAGCGCACCTTGCTCTGATCCAGTGGGGTGCGCTCGGGCAAGCCAAGGCCGCGGGTAATCGTGACCTTGCGCGCCAAGGCACCAACCGCGACCTCCGGGGATGCCGGGAAAATGCCCAGTGGTACCTCCGCGAGAGGAATCCCCCGCTCCCGGAGCACTCGTCCAGAGAGAGGCACCGCCAAGGGCACCTCGCCGGCCACGGACGGCGACCCTGACAATTGGGCCG
>JBILQA010000223.1:0-5106 GCA_044373535.1 Akkermansiaceae bacterium
AAAGGCGTCCGCGGCCGGCTTGTCAACCGGGTCAAGGCCGCTGCCGAGTCCCATAAGATGCTGGGCGACAATAAGGTGTCCTGTTGAGCTGATGGGCAGGTACTCGGTGAGCCCTTCAATGATTCCGAGAATGATGGTTTCCACCGGCGACATGGCCAAAAGGTGTCGGGAAGCGAAGGGTGCGACAAGGGGATTTCCGTTGATTTTTCCCACGCGGAAGGGGATTGTTCGCCCGCGACGTCCGGGACTGGTGGATTGGATCGACAGGATAAATGAAACGACGATACATGCGGCTGGTCCGGAAGATTTACCGGACACTGAGACATCCGCGGGTGCGTCGCAATCGGCGCTTGGCGAAGTTGACCGAGAGGCTTTTTGAGCGTGATTTGTGGAAGCCATGCCGCCACACCGTCGCTGGTGGGCTGTCGCTTGGGTTGATATTTGCGATGACGCATGTGCCGCTGCAGTCGCTGTTTGCGGCGTTTTTCGCGATGCGTTTTCGAGTCAACGTGGCGTTTGCCGTGGCGGTGACGTGGGTGACCAATCCGCTGACGACGCCAGGGATCCTCATCCTGCAGCACATGCTTGGCAGCTTTGTGCGGGGGATGATCGGCTTCGGCTATCCGGCGTTGCTCAGCTCGGCGGAGATGCACATCTGGGGCAAGACGATCAATTTTGGTGAGGGATTTTTGGATACTGCCTTGGGAGCGCTGCTCAGCGGGGTGATCCTAGGTGCCTTGGCCTATCCAGCGGTCCACTTGGTGGGTAGATTCATTCCACACCACCATTTGCCGCACTCCAGGGTGGCGGGTGAGGCAATCAGCCTGTCGCAAAAACGCGTGCTGGCGCGCCAAGAACTCCGTAAAGCGGCGCTGACGGATCCGCCGCAGCCGTGAATCGGCCGGGGCTTGCCGGTGCGCCTACTCGGCGAGCGCCTTCGCCACGGATGACTTGCGCGATTCCTCGCGCAGCCCGGCGATGAAAAGGAGCAGCGCGCCGACGCAGATGCAGGAATCCGCCACGTTGAACGACGGCCAGCGGTAGTTTACAACCGGCAGGGTGAAATCGAGAAAGTCGACCACGTAACCGCTTGAGAGTTTGGCCCAGAAGCTTGTGCCTTGCGGGTGCGGGAGGAAAAACCCTTGGACGAGCCGGTCGATGAAGTTTCCCAGAATGCCCGCCATGAGCAGGCTCGCGGAGATTTTCCCGGTGGTGCCCGGAAACGACCCGCGGCGCCAGAAGAAGCTGATCAGGCTGAGCGCGATGATCGGGACAAGCATGAACACGATGGGGGCCCACTGGGTGCCGTTGCCCAGCCCGAAGGCTACGCCCGTGTTGTGGACGCGCACGATGTTAAAGAAATTCGGGATGACTTCGAAGCCCGCCTGATACTGGAGGTTCAGGACAATCCACCACTTTGTCACCTGGTCGAGGATGACCAGCGGGAGGATCAGGGAAAGCAGCAGGCGGCGGAAGGTCATCGTAGGTTAAGCGTGGGAAACGACCGAGTCGCAGCGCTGGCAAACTCCGGCGGCAAGCAATGGCTCGTAGCGCCGGCAACGCGGGCACATGGCAAACGCGGACTTCCGGACTGTCGCGGCAAGTTGATCGCCGTCAACCACTTCAAGTTCGGCGACGATGAAGAACTCGGTGGCGAACTCGCGGTCGCGCAGCAGGTCGGCGACCGCTTCGCCGGCGGGGATTGTCAGGGTGACGGCAGCCTCGTTGTTTTTCTGGAAGTCCTTGGCCTGCACGCGCGCCTCGATGGCCGTCTGCATGAGGTGGCGGATCTCCATAAGGCGCTCGACCTGACGGGTGGCCTCGCCGCTGGCGAAATCCGGATTGGGCTCCGGGAAGTCCAACTCGTGGACGCAGCCGGTGGTGAAGGCGGCATGCTCCCACGCCTCATCCGCGGTGAAGGCAAGAATCGGGGCAAGCAGGCGCGTGATGCTGCTGAACACTTCATGCATCGCCACGCGGCTGGCGCGACGGCGCGGTGAGTTCTCCGCATCGCAGTACATCCGGTCCTTCAGGACATCCACGTAGACCGCCGACAAGTCGGTGGTGCAGAACTGGTTGATCTGGTTGAAGACCTTGCGGAACTCATAGGTTTCATAGGCCTTGCGGCACTCGCTGACGACCTCGTGGAGGCGCTCAAGGATCCATCGGTCGAGCAGCGGCATGTCCGCCGGGGCCAGCGTTTCGCTTACTGGATCAAAGCCGTCGAGGTTACCCAGAAGGATCCGCAGGGTGTTGCGCAGGCGTCGGTAGGGCTCCGCGATCTGCTTGAATAGGTCCTCACCGAAAGGCACTTCCGCGCCCCAGTCGACGCTCGAGACCCACAGCCGGACAATGTCCGCGCCGTATTGGTTGTAGAAATGGGCGGCGTCGATTGGCTTTCCCGCCTTCTCTGCTTCTGACTTCGAGAGCTTTTTCTTGTCCTTGTCGACGACGAAGCCGTGGGTGAGAACCGCCTTGTAGGGCGCGGTGCCGCGCATGCCCACACTGAGCATCAACGAGCTCTGGAACCACCCGCGGTGCTGGTCGGTCGCTTCAAGGTAGAGGTCAGCCGGGCAGTGGAGCTCCGGATGGCGGTCAAGCACCGCGGCGTGGCTTGAGCCGCTATCGATCCAGACATCCAAGGTGTCGCGGCCCTTGGTGGTCCCTTCCGGCAGGCCAAGGCGCGCTGCGAGATCGGCGTCGGAGAGCTCAAACCAGACGTTGGTGCCCTCGGTTTCAACAAGATCGGCAACCTTGCGGGCGATCTCCGCGCTGAGGATCGCCTCGCCCGTCGGGGCGAAAAACACCGGCAAGGGAACTCCCCAGGTGCGCTGGCGCGAGATGCACCAGTCTGGGCGGGCCTCGACGGTGCCGGCGATGCGGTTCCGACCCCACGCGGGAAGCCACTGGACCTTATCGATTTCCTCCAGCGCCTTGGTGCGCAGGCTGTCGATCGAGATGAAAAACTGCTCAACGGCGCGGAAGATGATGGGCGTTTTTGAGCGCCAGCAATGCGGATAGGAATGGCGGTAGGTTTCCTGGCCAAGCAAGGCTCCGTTGGCGGCAAGGAGATCGATGATCGGCTTGTTGGCCTTGAAGACGTGCATGCCGACGAGGGCTGGCACGCCAACCTCATCCGTGAACTCGCCATCGTTGTTGACCGGAGAAAGCACCTCCAAGCCGTTCTGCATGCCTGCCACGTAGTCGTCCGAGCCATGACCTGGAGCGATGTGCACCGCACCAGTGCCCGTTTCGGTGGTGACAAAGTTGGCAAGGATCACCTTCGACGCGCGCTCGAGGAAGGGGTGGCGCGCCTCGCGGCCGTCCAGGTCCCGGCCTTTGAGCTCGGCAAGGGTGGCCACCAGCCCAAAGCCGGTCTTGGCGGTGAAGGCGTCCACCAACTCACGGACCATGACGAGCGTCTCGCGGCGCCCATCGGCATGGGAAAACTCGCCCGCGATGTAGGTGAAGTCCGCATGCAGGGCGATGCCGACGTTGGCCGGCAACGTCCACGGCGTGGTCGTCCAGATGACCAGATCGGCGTCCGCAGCGCCGGGCACGCCGCCGGGAAGGGCGAACTTGACGAAAATCGCCGGGCTTTCCTTGTCCTGATATTCCACCTCGGCCTCAGCCAACGCGGTGTGCGCGCCGTACGACCACTGCACCGGTTTCTTGCTCTGATAAACCACCCCGAGGTCGACGAGCTTGGCGAAGCCGCGGAGAATATCCGCCTCGTACCCAGGATTCATCGTCAGGTACGGGTGGTCCCAATCGCCAAAAACCCCCAGCCGCCGGAAGGAGGCGCGTTGGATATCAATGAACTTTCCCGCAAACTCGGCGCAGCGGCGGCGGATCTCAGCTGGCTCCAGGTCGCGCGCTTGTTGCACGACCTTGAACTCGATGGGCAACCCGTGGCAGTCCCAACCAGGCACGAACGGCACCGCGAAGCCGGCCATTGTTTTTGACTTAACAACCAGATCCTTAAGTACTTTGTTCAGCGCCGTGCCCATGTGGACATCGCCGTTGGCAAAGGGGGGGCCGTCGTGGAGAATGAACGTTGGAGCCCCCTGCGCCTTGCGCCGATCGAGGATACGGCGATAAAGCCCGGCCTTTTCCCACGCCTCGAGGCGTAGCGGTTCATGGGTCACGAGGTCGCCCCGCATCGGGAAAGTCGTCGCAGGAAGGCGGAGCGTTTCCTTATAGTTAGGGGCTTGGGAGTCCATGGTCAGGGCCGCGGAAGCTAGCAACCGGCCCTAAGCGGGTCAACCGCCCATTTGGAACAAACCGTCCGGCGCGCCGGCGCGGGTGGATCTGTTTGATAGCTTTGACAATTCGCCTTGGCCTAAGCAGGCTGAGCAGCATGAACACCATGAAGATTCTCCTCGGGGCAACCATCGCATTGTTGGTTGCAGGGTTGGTCTACTCGTGGAGCGCACAGACGGCCGGGCGGAGGAACGCGGCACCCACCGAACTCGCCAAGCAACAACAAACGCTCGCAGAAATCCGGCTCGAGATCGAGCGCGTCAAGGCGGAGCGCGAACTCAGCGAGCTGCGCCAGGGAGCTGGTTCCGCGGGCGGCGCAACGGCCCCCACGCCCAGCGCCAGCGAGGAAGCTAACCGGATTTCCGAAATGGAAGCCCTCCTGCGTAAGACCGAGGAAGAGAAGGCCGCCCTCGCCAACGACAAGGAAAAGGCCGAGCGCAACGCCCAAGTCGCCCGCGACGAGGCAGGTCAGGTTGGCCAGCGGGCCATCGAGTCGCGTGACCGGGTGCAGCGCCGCGCGCGCCAAATCAGCGAGGCGCTCGTCGCCGCCGTGGTCATTGAAGCCGCCTCCGATGAGTTCGGCGCGTTTATCGTCCTGCAGGTCAAGATGCCGGAAAACTCCAAGGTGGGCTCCGTCCTAGGTGTCCGTCGCAACGATGGAATCATTGGCCAGCTGCGAATTACGGATTCCAGCCCAGAAGGGGCCATCGCCACGCCCGTTGTCGGAACCTTCTTCGGTGGGCCAATCGACGTTAAACAAGGCGACGAGCTGATTGTGCCCCCGCAGTTCTAGGAAATGAAGCTCATCGCGATCGCCACCGCGCTTGCTTGCGGCATTCTTGG
>JBILQA010000224.1:0-5079 GCA_044373535.1 Akkermansiaceae bacterium
CCAGAAGGTGCTCAACACCGCCGGGGAGATCTCCGTGGCCTTCGGCGCCACCCTGCACCTTGTCCATGTCATTGAGCCGGAGCCCACCTACACCGCCTATGGCTTCACCCCGGAGGAGTTCCCCGCGATGTACACCTTCCAGGCCGAGGCGCGCAAACGCTCGGCCCAGAAGCTCGACGAGCTCCTCGCCGCCCTGCCGCCCGAAGTCGAGGATGCGCGCACCCATCTGTTGGAAGGCAGCCCGCTGAGCTCCATCAGCAAGTACTGCGACGACATCCACGCCGACATGGTCGTCCTCGGCTCCCACGGCCACGGGGTCCTCGCATCCCTGCTGCTAGGCAGCGTCGCCGAGGGGATGGTGCGCAAATCCCGCGTCCCCGCACTCATCGTCCCGGCCGGCCCGGAGGCCGACAAACTACCCGCTCGGGGGCTCTGAGCCCAAAACGCCCGGCACCTCGGGATTTTTGCCCCTTGCCCGGCGCCTTGGCGCCCGCTAGACGAGGCCCATCGCAACAAAAAATTTCAGTCTCCTGCTGGCCTGGCGCTACCTCAACCCGAGGCGCGCCGTGCTGTCGATCATCTCGCTTGTGTCGGTCGCCGGGGTCGCCTTCGGGGTCATGGCCCTCATTGTGGTCCTTGCCGTCATGGAGGGCCTCGAGCGCGACGTGAAAGGCCGCCTGTTAGGGTCGACTCCGCACATTCTGCTGGAGTTTGCGCCCGCCGGGATGCGTCAACCGGCGGAGGACTGGCGTGACATCAGCACCGCGGCCCTGAGCGTCCCTGGGGTGGTTTCCGCCACGCCGCATGTCCAAGACAACGTGGTGATTGATTTCGAGGGCCTGCAGCGGCCCGTGACCTTCCGGGCGATTGACACGACGGACCCGGCCCAGGTCGAGGGGATCAAGGCGATGCTCTATCTGGCGCAGTATCCGGAAAGCACGGCCGACCTTGGTCTCGAAAAGCGCGTGGTCATTTCCTCGCTCTTGGCCGAAAGCTTCAACCTGCAAGTCGGGCAAACCGTCCAGCTCATCTCGACGCGCAATTTCCGCGAGGTACTGAGCGTTTATCGAGGCACCGAGGAGGCGGCCGCGGCCGAGCGCTTCGCCGGACCGCTGGCCGAGGTGCGGAGCATCCTGACAAGCGCGTGGCGGACCGGTGGCGCCGCCGAGGAAATCCCCGAGCCCGCGCTGGATGAGGCGCATCAAAAGCTGCTGGCCATTCTTGCCGAGCCGCTGCGTGAGCCCGAGAAGGAGGCGATCACCGAGGCGGTTCTGGCCATGGAGCTCGGTGAGCCAAACGCCGACCACAGCCTCTACACCTTCAAACCGGGCGTGCGCGCCGCGGTGGAGGCCCATCTCAACGAGCTCAACGGGCTGGACCTTGAGAAAATCGACGCTGCAGCGCTCAAGAACCTCAGGGAAATCGTGCTGCCGATTGATGCGACGGTTATCGGCGTCTATCAGGCATCCCAGCACGTCATCACCCCGGACATCTTCATGCCTCTGGATCTGGCCCAGGAACTAACCGGGCTCAAGGGCGGCGTGCAGGGCGTGGCGCTGCGCGTCGCGGACGCCTACCGTGCCGAAGAGCAAATCCAGCCGGTCCTCGCCAAGCTGCCCGAGGGCTGGATCGCCACCACGTGGATGGATCAGTACAAGGAGTGGTTTGCCCTCATCGCGCGCGAGCGCATGATCATGTATTTCGTCCTTGGCGTCATCATCGTGCTCGCCGCCTTCTCCATGATGGGCGTGATGCTCACCGTCACCATGCAGAAAAAGCGCGAGATCGGCGTCATGAAGGCGCTAGGCGCCACCTCGGCACAGATCGTGCGGGTCTTCCTCTATCAGGGAATGGTGCTTGGCGTCATCGGCGCGATTGGCGGCCTCGGCCTTGGCCGCCTGGTCATCCACTTCCGCGGCTCCATCCAGGATTTCGCGCGCATGTTAGGTTCTGACCCGTTCCCGCCGCGCTTCCACGGGTTTGACCGGATTCCCGCCTTCATGAATCCGACCGAGCACTTCTGGATCGCGGTTGGCGCCTTCACAATCTGCTCGCTTGCCGCGTTGGTGCCGGCGGCCTTCGCGGCGCGCAACGATGCGGCCCGCTCACTGCGCAACCTCTGAGACCATGGAGATCTGGCTGGTTCAAAATGGCGCGCGCACCGGTCCGTTTGCGCCCTACGACATCGAGGGGCGCATCACCCGTGGCGAGCTCGAGGCGAGCCAACCAGCGTGGCATGACGGGATGGCCGCCTGGGCAACGCTGGGTGAAATGCCCGCCTTTGCCGGGGTGTTTGCCCGCGCACAGGCCGCCGGGGTGGAGCAAGCGGCCGAGCAGCTTGTGCGCAATGCTGCGCCGCCGCTGCGGGCAAAGCCGTTGTTGATCCGGCGCTTCCTCGCGCGCTGGTTTGACCTCAACCTGGTCAACCTGGTGTGGTGGGGAGGCCTCGCCCTTGCCGGGCAGGATCTCACCAAGGTTTATCTCAACACCTGGTTGCTGCTCGTCCCCTTGCTGCCGTGGCTTTTGATTGAATCCCTGCTGATGCGGCGCCTGGGCACAACGCCTGGGAAGGCGCTGTTGGGCCTGCGAGTGACCAACCTTGACGGCAGCAACCTCAGCATGCACCAGGCGCTGCTGCGCACGATGCGCGTCCTGAGCCTCGGCGTCGGACTGACCGTACCGCTCATCATGTGGGTCTGCCAGGCGCTCAACGCATGGCTCACGTGGCGGATGGGCGCGGCGCTGTGGGATTTCGCGCCTGGCCACCGGCTCGATGGGCGCCCGGTCAGGGCGTGGCAGGTCATCTTGTTCGGCGTGGTGTTTCTGGGGATTTTGCAGCTCACCGGAATGATCATGATGCCAGTTTTGCTCGAGGCCTTCGGCAAGGACATGCCGCCGTGGCTGCGCGAGCTTGCCGAGCAAAGCCAGCGGCAGCGCTCCTAACCCCCTTTGACCGATGCGCAACATCGTCTACTTCGACCTGGAAACCCAGCGCAGCTTCACCGACGTGGGCGGCGCGGCGCATCGGAGCAAGATGGGCGTGTCTGTTGGGGTGACCTACAGCACGCTAACAGGCCAGTATGCCATCTACGCCGAGGACCAGCTCGAGGCGCTGGTCAACCAGTTGCTGCGTGCGGATCTGGTGGTGGGCTACAACCACCTGCACTTTGATTATGCGGTGCTCCAGCCCTACACGGTCTATGACCTCGCCTCGCAGACGGTGAACCTCGACATGCTCGTTGAGCTCGAGACGCTGCTCGGCTTCCGGCTCAAGCTCGATTCACTCGCCTCGGCAACCCTGGGGACAGGGAAAACCGCCGATGGGCTCGACGCCCTCAAATGGTGGCAGCAGCACAAGAAGACCGGCGACTTGGAGCCGCTGATGAAGATTGCCAGCTACTGCGCATTCGATGTCAAGGTCACCAAATGCGTGCACGAATATGCGCTCGAACATGGCCTCCTGCGCTATGACGACCGCAACGGCAACTCGCTAGAGGTGCCCGTGTCCTGGCACTGAGCCTGGGCAAATGGCATGGCGTGGGCCGCCAATGGCCGCGGCGGAGCCCCACGAGCTCCGCCGCGGTTGGCGGTTGGCCGCTTACGGAGCCGAGACGCGGAGCTTGAGGACGCGGCGCGGATTGAGCGACGCCGGAACGACGTCCGACACAGTTACCTCGGCGCCGACTTTGCCGGGGTTGGTCTCCAGCACCGTCCAGCTGTCGCCGTCATCCGTCGCGAGGACTTCATAAACCAGATCGGGCGAAGTGCGCACAAACGTCAGCGTGAGCCGGTCAGCAACGATCGTCTGGCTCACCGTGCCGTCGAGCCCGTTGAACCCATTGAGCGGCGGCCACCAAGCGGCGGCGCCAAACCCCTCGGCCAACAGGTCGAGCGGACCACCGTCTGTTAGGTAGCTGGCAGACACGTCAACCTTGGATGTTGGGGCAAACGCGGCAGGTTTCTCAGCCGCGAAGTCGGCGCTCGGAGTCGCCGCAGAGGCAAGCAGCAGAGCACCGGGAGGAGTGCCGACGAGCGCATTGTTGAGGCTGCCAAAGCCGCTGACGTTGTTGAACGTGCCCGTTGTCAGGAAGCCATCGCGGTGGCTCGAGGCGGCCAGCCCGAAGTACAGGGTCTCTGGCAATGTTAGGGTTTTCGAGCCTAACATCACCCAGGCAATTCCATCATCCGAGCTATAGCCGGTGAATACGTTGCCCTTGCGCACGAGGCGCAACCAGCCCCGGTTGCCGCTGCCGTTGATGCCTGTGGAGCCACCGGTGTAGGTGCGGTACTGGAACCGGTTGCCGTTGCCGCTCTGGAAGACCATGACGTTGCGCGAGTCGGCGGCGAGGCTTTCGCGCATCATGAGGCCGACTCTGGCGCTCAGGCGGCCGCCCGGATTACCGGTGATGGCAACGCGAGCGATGAGCTCGCCATCGCCCTTGAGTTGCTGGTGGTTGAACTGGAAGCCATCGCTCGCGTTCCAGATGCCGAGGCCGGAGCCGCTCAGCGTGAAGGTGCCATTCTTGAGCGAGGCGCTGCCTGCCGGATTGGCGCTGCCGATGTCCTGGCTTACCGGTGGATTCACCGGAAGGTTGAAGCCACTGATGTTGGCGAACGACCCGGTTGTTAGGTAGCCGCTGCGGTGGCTCGTCACGGCAAGTCCGACGTAGAGCGTGGCAGGCATCTCGATTGTGGCGCTGCCCAACTCGATCCAGTTGATTCCGTCCGCGGAACTGAAGCCGGTGAACGTGTTGGCGACGCGCGTCAAGCGGATCCACGGGCGGTTGCCGGCCTGCTTGGAGGTCGATTCGCCCGCGGTGCTGGCGCGGTACTGGAAGCTGTTGCCGTTGCCGAAGCTCAAGAGGGCCATGACATTGCGTGAGTCCGGCGCAAGGCTCTCGCGCATCATCACACCGAGCTTGGCCCAGGGATCGCCACCGGGGTTGTCAAGGAAGCCAACGCGGGCAATGAGCTCGCCGTCGCCGGTTAGGCTCTGGTGGGCAAATTGGAAGCTATCCTGGGAGCTCCAGATATCCGTGCCGGATCCTTTGACGGTGAAGGCGCCCGCGGCGAGCACCG
>JBILQA010000225.1:0-5052 GCA_044373535.1 Akkermansiaceae bacterium
GATTGAAGTGAACCTGCCCGTCATCAATGGATTTGCCGCCGGACAAGTCGTGCCGGTGAAGATCAATCCGGTGGTCACCGAGACCGGCAACCTCGAACTCTGGATCAAGCACAGCGGATCCGACGAACGCTGGAAGGTCGAGTTCCAGGTGCGCATGGAGTGAGCGCAATGGCCGAACCTAACTTCAGCATCGGCATCGACCTGGGCACGACTAACTGCGCCATGGCGTTTTGCCGCTTGGGCCAGACGGGTGCGCGCTCTGAGGTTTTTGCCATTCCGCAGTGGGAGTCACTTGAGCGACTGGGCGAGCCAACGACTCTTGCGTCATTCCTGTATTTTCCTACGCCACAGGAGGCGGGGATCCTGTGCGGGACAAGCGAGGCGATGAGCGCCAAGTGGATCCCCGGACGGCTTGCCCGCAGGCGCGCGGGCGAGACCCCCGGCCGGGTGGCGCATTCGGCCAAATCATGGCTGGGGCACCATGCGGTGGACCGCAGCGCGCCATTTTTGCCATGGGGATCGGAGGAAATACCGGCGTCTGAGAAGATCTCGCCGATCCATGCTTCTGCCCTATTGCTCAATTATTTGCGCGGCGCTTGGGACAGCCGCTTTGGCGCCAGGGGTGCGGCTTGGTGCTTCGATGCCCAACAGATCACCATCACCGTGCCGGCCTCTTTCGACGCCGTTGCCCAGCGCCTCACCTTGGATGCCGCGGCCGCGGCGGGATTCCCTCCAACCGTGCGACTGCTCGAGGAACCTCAGGCTGCATTCTACCACTGGCTGGAGAGTCATGACGATCCCGCCGCACTATGGAGCCAATTGTCGGCAGG
The DNA here is from genome assembly GCA_044373535.1 of Akkermansiaceae bacterium. GTDB lineage: Bacteria > Verrucomicrobiota > Verrucomicrobiia > Verrucomicrobiales > Akkermansiaceae > JBILQA01. The sequence continues at coordinate 831 of JBILQA010000225.1, forward strand.
CGATCTCCATAGGCATCACGTTCTGGTTGTCGATGTTGGCGGCGGCACGTCCGACTTCAGCCTGTTTGAGATTTCCCGACAAAGCTCCGGACCCGTTCCCGCGATCCGGCGGGTGGCGGTGAGCGACCACATACTGTTAGGTGGGGACAACATCGATCTGGCCATTGCCCATCTGATGGAACCTCGGTTTGTTGGAGCTGGCGAGAAGTTGGCGGGAAGCCAGTGGGAGGACCTTGTGGCGCGCTGCCGGGATCTCAAGGAGCGCTGTCTGGCGAATCTTGGAGAGCCCAGCGAGGAGTTCCCCCTGACGCTCCCGGGCCGCGGCTCCAACCTTTTCGCCGCCAGCCAGTCAGCCAAGGTCACCCGGGCGGAAATCAACGCCGTCCTGCTTGACGGATTTTTCCCTGAGTGCAGCGCGGATGCACGGCCGCAGCGGGCCCGGTCGGCCCTCCTCGAGTGGGGCTTGCCGTATGCGGCCGACAGCGCGGTGACTCGCCACCTAGCGGACTTCCTGCGGGAGCTCCCCTGCGTGCAGGCGATTCTTTTCAATGGCGGCTCGCTCTACCCGGCGATGCTGCGCAACCGGATTCAGGATCTCGTAGCGCAGTGGCAGGGCGGGCCTGCTCCGCAGATTCTGGACAATCCAGCGCCCGATCTTGCAGTCGCACGCGGCGCCGCCCGCTTTGGCCAAATCCTTGCTCAAGCTTCCGAGCGCATCGAATCGGGTGCGGCCCGCTCGATCTATCTGGAGGTCCACCAGCAGGCGGCCGCGGGCGCTCCGACCTTGGTGTGCATTCTTCCACGCGGGGCGGCCAGCGAGGAGGTCCAGCACATCGCCCACCTGGGACTTGAGCTGCGAATCAACCGCGCAGTGCGCTTCCAATGCTACTATTCAACCCGCCACGATGACGACAAGCTAGGCGATGTGGTGGCTCATCGAGATGACAGTTTCCACAAGCTCCCGGCGCTGCAGACGCTTGCGCGCCTCGCTCCGGGGATTGCCGCGCCGGAAGCCAAGCGGGTGCCGGTAAAGCTAGCAGTCAGGATGACCGAAGCTGGGCTGCTAGAGTTGGAGTGTGTCAGCACTGCGCCTGGCATCCAGCAAGCATGGCCGCTGGTCTTCAACCTGCGTGGCGCCGATGAGGCCAGCGCAATCCACGCCGCGGAAGGCACGGCAAGCCCGGGTGCCAGCCTGGCCGCAGTGGCCCAAGCACAGGATCGAATGGTTAGCCTCTTCAGCACGCGCATCGATCCGCGTGACCCGTTGAGCGCGGCGCGCCTTCTCAAGAGCTTGGAGGCAATCCTCGGAATGCCCAAAGCAGACTGGAACCTCTTTCTTATCCGCACACTCTGGACGACCCTGCTGCGCTGCTTTCCCTGCCGCATCAACTCGCTCGAGCACGAAGAGGCGTGGCTGATCCTCGCGGGCTTCCTGCTGCGGCCAGGTTTCGGCGCCGAGATGGATCCAGGACGCATCGACGACTTGTGGCAGATCCACCGCGATGGCTTGGCCTACCCAAGCAAGCAAACAAAACTCCAAGAGTTCATCCTCTGGCGGCGCGTCGCCGGGGGCCTTGACCGCGAACGCCAGCACGAGGTGCTTGCGCCACAGCTTGCCACCCTGAAAAACCAGAAAAATCCGCCCGCCGAACTTGTGCGCCTTGCCGGCGCACTCGAGCGTCTTGATTTAGCTCTGAAAGGCGAACTTATTGCGCTGTTCCTCGACAGGACAAAGACCCTTGCCGACCAAGGCGGCTATAGTGCCGCGTACCTCGTTGCGCTTGGAATGCTACTCAACCGCACCCCCCTCTACGCCGGCCCCGAAACGGTGGTCCCTCCCGACGAGGTGGCAAAGGCGTTTAATCGGTTCGAGACACTCGATTGGGCTGCGCATCCGGGTTTGATTGAACTGTTTCTGCGCGCTGCCCGCGTCACCAATAACCGCAGTCTGGATCTTCCCCGGGCACTGCGCCACGAGATCGTACGTCGGCTGGAAAAAGCGGGAACCCCACCAATTAAAATCATCAGGATCGAACGCTTCGTTCCAATCGAGCGCTCTGAGCGCGCCAGCCTATTCGGCGAGTCGCTTCCCCCCGGACTCACCCTTGCCGGCGCTTAGGCATCTGGGCGGGCGCCATCGTGTGGGTGCCACCGCTTGATTGCAAACGCTCGGGTGCCAAGAAATGTCCCCGGAGATGAAAATGTGGGCCGCCTCCACTGAAACCCAGTGGAGACGGCCCTTTTTTTTCATTGCCCGATTGCCGCCGACCGCCCCCGGAGAACGGCAACCAAGGCTGTATGAATGCGGCCCTAGAACCCGCCAACCCTGCCCCCCGGCTGCCCGGCCAAGGAGTTGCTCCGGCACGGAAGCAATGATGCTTCCGGCTGGAGCGGGGTGAGGGATTCTTCAGACACCCCATGGATCTAGCACGCGCTGTGCCCCACCCGTCCAGAGCCCGTCAGCAGCCCCGGAAATTCGATGTAACGCCCTAATTATAAGAGCAAAAAAACATCCCCCGGCGCCCCCACCGCGGCCGGCCACCGGTTGCAACAGGCCGCGCCGAAGCACTTCACCCGTGCGTGATGCACTTGTCCCTCGCCCTTGGCGGCACATTGCAATGCACCAGACCCCGGGGTGGGCGGCTACTTCAACGGTCGGGCCATTTGCAGGATTTCCGCTTTTACCTTGGCCTTGAGTTCGGGAGGCCCAAGCACCTTGGCCTTGCCTCCCCAACTGAGCACCCATCGGACGACGTCCTCAAGTGCGCCCACCTCAAAGCGCACCTCCACGCGGCTCGCCTTGGCATTGAGCGGAATGATCTCTTGGCTCGGGTGCCAGCGGCGCTCTTGAACGATTCGTGCCGCATAATCGCAAAGCTCCACGCGCACGACATGGCGCGTCTCATCCCCTGCCCGGCTCCAGATCCCAAAGCTGCGCCGCAGGAATTCATTGCCGGAGAAATCCCCCGGGCGCTCAAAACGCGCGGCGCCCACCGTCAACACCGTCATGCGCGGAAGGGCAAAGGTACGCAGCGCAGCGCGGTCGACATCACGACCTATCAGATAGTTGCAACCGTCGACCTCGCCCAGGTGATAGGGTTCCACCTTGCGCACTTCGCTGTTCTCGGCCCCGAGCTTGCGATAGCGGAAGCTAACCACGCGGCGGTTTAGCACTGCGTCGGCGAGTTTGCCGAAGCGCTTCAGGTCGGAACCCGAAACGTCCACCGCCTTGCGCGAGAATGCCTCGTCCAAATCCCCCCAGGAGAAACTCACCTCGCCTTCAAACATCTGGGTCATGCCGGCGAAAACCGGCCGCAGCTTCTCCGCCAATGCCGTGCCGCGGATCGAGCGCAAGGCGCTGCGAGCTACAAACAGGCTCGCAAGGTCCTCAACCGTCACTTGAAAGGCGGGAAAGTTTGTCACCCGGTCGGTGTAGAAGTAACCATGTTGGCGCTCATCATAGTCCAAGGGAAGGCGCAGCGTGTCGCGCATGTAGGTGATGTCACGCTGCACCGTCTTGCGCGTCACCTCTAGCTCACGGGCCATGGCGGAGCAGTTCGGGAAGCCACCTTCCAACACCCGTTCATGGATGTGGTAGAGGCGCTGGATCGGCATCCGCGTTCGCCCCGCACGCGCCGATCCGGAGCCTGCGCCTGTAGCCAACAATCTAACAGCATCATCCAGCGCGTCCGTCCCCATGCCCGCCGGTCTAACAGATCTAAAGGCCGCTGGCAAGGAGGACGCCCCCGCAAGGGAGCCTATTCGCGAAGGGATGGATGTTTCGCGAAATTAATTGAAAAGATCCTCTAAGGAGTTTGGACTCTGCCGCGTTCCTTAGGAACAGTTCAGGACAGCTTGAAACGGCCGAACTAAAAGCTCTCTCCCCCCCAAAAAAAATCGCCGCCACCCTCCGGATCCTTTCCGGGTTTGCTCATCGGAGGGTGTCGGCGACATTTTTTTGCCCCGATGGCTCGATGTGATCGTCGGCGACTCTCCCCGCCCATCTTGCCGGGGAGGGGCCCATCGGGCTCCAAGGAGACCTTCCCATCGCTGCGTCCGCTGCCATCGGCCCCAAGGACCCGTCTGCTTGCCACCCGGGCAAAAAAAGTGCCCGACTCCCTTTAACAGGAGCCGGGCATATACCTGGCGACGACCTACTCTCACAGAACCTATCGTCCAACTACCATCGGCGCTGCAGTGTTTCACTTCCGGGTTCGGAATG
>JBILQA010000226.1:0-5051 GCA_044373535.1 Akkermansiaceae bacterium
TCAAGCCGCCATCTTCAGCGTCTGCTGGTGGCACTCTTTGCGTGGATCGGGCTGAGTGCGGCCGCCGAGGCAGCAGATGGTTCAGGGATTTCCTTCAGCAGCAGCAAGATCTCTCAGCGTGCGGAGTTTGGGGTGGGCGAGGTTGAGTTCCTGTTTCGGTTCCGCAATGGGTCGGGTGAGCCGGTGGCGGTCGATCACGTGGAGCAGGGATGTGGGTGTTTCAAGGCCGACGTTAAATTTGAGGGTGTTGGGGTGAATGAGGATGGTCAGGTGCGCGGGATTTTCCAGACCAAGGGGCTGTTTGGAACGGTGACCAAGTCCCTATGGGTGGTTTTCACCAACAAGGAGCGGCATGAGCTCGTCGCCGAGCTAACCATTCCTGAAGCATTGGTAGTCGAGCCTCGCAACCTTGTGTGGGAGCGTGGTGCGGAAGCCGCCGAGCAGCTTGTGGATATCAGGGTGGAAAATGGTCCAGCGTTGGATCTAGATGGAATCTTTAGCAGCCTGCCGCAATTCACGGTGAGGAGTGAAACGCTCGTTGCGGGAAAGCACTATGTATTGCATGTACGGCCGACTTCCACGGACACGGATTTATCAGCGGTTCTGCAGGTCCGCACGTCGAGCAAGGACTCCAGGGATGCCATCCGCACGGTGTTCGCTTCCATTAGCGAGACCGGGCAGAAAGGTGGCACCAAGTGAGGGGGGTGGCTCTTCTGTCCGCAGGTGTTTGCTTGGCGTTGGCTTCCTGCGAAAAGCCGGCAGCAGTGAAGGTTCCTCCAAAGGTGGTGGCGCCAGCGCCTCTTCAGGGTTTTGCGCGAGTTTGGAGTGACCGGCAACTCAGCACCGCCGATCTTGAAGTTCTGATTGAGGATCTTGATACGGCAGCGCGGCTTGGAAAGGGGCTCGATCCTGATCTGGCCAACCTTCTGATGTCCCATTTAGGCCATGGGGTACCGAGAAGCATGGCGGCGCCATCATGGCACCACTTTTTCAATTCCTCGCTCAACGCGCTGGGCGCGACTCCGGGCGTGAGCCCCGATGAAATTGCCCGAATGCTTATTGAGGTGGTGGATCACGAGGACGACAAGGTTCTGCGCCTGTATGCCTTGCAGCATCTAGGAATTCACCAGCCGAGAGTAAGTGAACCGTTGCGCAGCGAACTGGGTCGCCGTGTCGCGGAACTGGCCTATCACAGCGAGGACGAGGTTTCCGGAACAGCTCTTGAACTTGTGGAGCAGTGGAATGGCGAGCTTGGCACAGATCTTGAGGCAGTTCCGTTGGAGGATCGGAGTGCTGCAGCCTTGAAAATTTTGACCGATGCGAATCGGCCAATGGACGTGCGCATCAGCGCAATGCATGTGGCAGCTGATGGAGGGTTTCAGGGCGCACTGCCAGCAGCCCGCGCGATTGCGTCCAATCCCGCCGAAGGCGCGCTGCTGCGCAAATCGGCGATCCATCTCATTGGCGAGCTTGGCGTGGAAACCGACATCGCCGTTTTGACCCGCTGCGCCAAGGAGAATAACCGCCTGGCCCAGGCGGCGGGGCCAGCGCTGGTGCAACTCACTAGCCGAGTCGAAGGCCGCCCCGCCCCGAAGCTGACCCCTTACCACTAAATTTCAAAACGCCATGACACGCATACTATTTGGCTCTGCTGCCGCCCTCATGGGCGCAATTTCCTTGGGTCTGGGAAGCTTCGCCAGCGGGCAGGGCCTCACCTTTGAGCGGTGGAACTCGGTTTCCTCTCCCTCGATTTTGATGCTGCAGCGCGATGCGGTGAACGTGCGGGTGCCCAACTCGACCCAGACGGTAGCCACGGCGGAAATCCCAGGCAATGCGGCTGACAGCTATGGCGGGCGGCTGCGCGGCTGGGTAACGGCACCACAGACAGGTGACTATACCTTCTTCGTGGCCGGCGACGACAGCGCGGAACTCTGGCTCTCGTCAAACAACTCGCGCTTCAACCGGAAGTTGATCGCCTTCAATCGGAACCCGACGGCGGCCCGGCAGTGGAACAAGTTCGCGTCGCAGCGCTCGCAGGTGGTGCGGCTGGTGCAGGGCCAGAGCTACTATTTGGAAGCCTGGATGAAAGAGAGCACTGCCAGCGACAACCTGGCGGTTGGCTGGCACCGGGTTGGCGTACCAACCTACGCGGCATCCAACTTTGGCACCGCCACCGGAACGTGGACGCCAACCACCCCGGGCGGGTACAGCTTTTCGGTGGCCAGCGGTGGGCTTGGCGGCACAACCGACTCGGCATCCCGCACCTCCCGCTCATGGACCGGGGACGGGGAGTTTGTTGTCAACCTGGAGCAGCTTGCCGGATCCACGGGAACCGCGCAGGCGGGCCTGATGCTGAGGGTGGACAGTGCCGCGAATGGGCGCCATGTCTTCATCGGCCGCAACGTCGCGGGACAATCGTCCTACGTCCGCCGCACGACGCTGGGCGGAAACACCACAACCACCCTTGGCAGCCTCAGCGGGAAGTTCCTGCGCCTGGTCCGCTCCGGCAACATCATCAGTGCCTCAGTTTCCGCCGATGGAGTGCAGTGGGTTTCCGCCGGCACCAGCGTGACCTTCACCTCACTGCCTACCACGTTGGAAGTCAGCCTGGTGGCGGCAGCCGTGACCGCCAACACGGCCACTCCGGTCACCGGCACGTTTAGCCAGCTTGTCGCACGTCCGCTGGTGGCGACCGAGGTGATTCCTGGCGCCAACCTGACGCCCAATGCCGCGGATGCGGCCGACACCGGTGACAAGGGCATTCCTGACGCATGGCAGATCCTCAACGGCCTTGTGCCCAGCCAACGGTACGGAGCCAATGGCCCTTACGGGGACCCGGACGGTGACGGGATTTCAAACAGCCTTGAATACGCGTTTGGCTTCAACCCCTACGAGGCGGACTCGATCAACGGCCTCATCACCCGCGAGCTGTGGACCAACATCCCCGGCATCAACCAAGTGGTTGACCTGACCAATAACAACCGGTTCTTCGAAACCCCGGACGCCATCGATCTGGTCAGCGGGGTGAATTTCTATTTCGGCGGCGAGACGACCAACAGCTTCGGCGCCCGCTACCGCGGCCAAGTCACCGCACCCAAGACCGGCTATTACCGGTTCTGGGTGACCGCCCCGGATGACGCCCAGCTGTGGCTGGCGGACGGCAGCATCAAGCGGCCCGGCGAGAGTCTTGGAATGACGAGCCGCTACGGCAAACGCAAGATCGCCTCGGTCTGGGGTGCAGGCTACTTCACCTCCCGCGCCGCCCGCTACGACTACGATTCGTTTGCGTGCCAGCGCTCCGAGCGGATCTGGCTGACCCAGGGCGAGAAGTACTACTTTGAGGTCCTCCACAAGACGCGGTCGCATGAAATGAACCACGTGTCGGTTGCTTGGCAGCCGCCGGGCGAAGTTCGCCAGTTGATCCCGGCCGCCAATTTGTCGCACCATTTGTCGTCTCCTGCCGATTTGGACGACGATTACCTGCCGGATGCCTGGGAATCAACCGTGGGGCTGAGCCCAACCCTCAACGGCCGCACCGACCGGAAGCAGGGGCAGGACGGGGACTGGGATGGTGACAAATTGACCAACCTCCGCGAATACCAGCTCGGAACCAACCCGAAGAGCGCCGATACGGACGGCGACGGAGTTTCCGACTACGACGAAGTGGAAACCTACAAGAGCGATCCGCGGGTCTCCAACCTGCTCACCAACGCCGTCCACGCGGCTCTCAATGTGAAGCAGTTCAGCACCGCGACGGGAGCCTGGAGCGAAGGCGCCGACGGATCAATCTCGGCGTTCGACCGGCGCGGCGGCATCAACTACACCTTCAGCGTCGGATCGGGCCAGGAGGGGATATTCGAGGTTGCGGTCACCGGATCTGCCATCGGCACCATCCGCCCAGTTGAATCCCTGCCGATTTTGGTTTCCCTTGATGGCGTGTTGATTGGCTCCAGAACGCTGGTCAGCACCGCGGGGGGCAACAACACCATCCGCACCCTCACCCCGTGGCTGAAGGCGGGGACCTACACGGTCACGGTTTTCCACGACAACTACCGCGTGGACCGGCAACTGCGGATCCAGTCGGTGACCATCAACAAGCGCGGGGGCCTCGACCTCAACAGCGATGGCTACGCCGACTGGGCCACTGCCAAGTCAGCCAGCGAGAACCGCTTGACCCGGGTGCCAAGCAGCTCGCTGGTTTCGCCAGTTGCCATCGAAGGTGTTGCGGCTTGGGAGCTTCCCGCCGTGGTGCTTGACGCCGCCCCGCTGCAGGCCATCGCGGTGAAGCGCGGCACCGAGGAGGGCTTTTACGCCAACATTCCTCTGAGCCAGTCAGGAAGCACTGCGTTCCATGTCGACTTCGCCGGCGGCTTTGCCCCGGAGCAGGGAAGCATCCAATGGAGCGTCGCCAATATTGCAACGCTGTCCGCCGCTGGCGGCAATCTAGATTTGCGCCTCGGGGATTCGCTGCGTCTGGATGCCTGGACCGGTGCCTCACCGTCGGGAACCTTCACGGTCACTCTGGACGGCACCCCACTGGCCGACAGCCTGTCAAACACGACTCACACCGCCGGCACTCCGCTGGCCTACCAGTTCAATACTACCGGCAACCACACCCTCGTCGCCACTTGGAACGGCCAGCCGTACACTCTGATCCTGCATGTCTACTCGGCGGACTTCGGCGCGGCCTTCAGCGTAGCGGCCAATGAGCCCCGCGTCTGGGATCTTTCCACCTTCAGCCATGACCTTGTGGTCGAGGCGGACAACCGCATTGGCTGGGGAGAGATCACTGCCGGAGCCACAGCGCCACGCCGGTTCTCGGTGGCGACCTTCGAGTCCGGCAAGCGTGGCGTCATCGCCCGCCTTCCGGACGAAGCGGATGGCAGCCCCGGAGCCATCGTGGCCGGCGGCACGGTGACAGGTTTCTACATCGGCTGGATTGACGAGACCAATGATGCCGAACTCGTGCATACATACGCTGATGGCACTCGTCTGATGCACGGAACCCTGGTGGCGTCCGATCTGCCGGACGACATCGCCATCTTGCTATA